>CAYSUA010000087.1:0-14187 GCA_964433795.1 uncultured Desulfobacteraceae bacterium
AATCTTCTAATAATTTTAAATGGTTAGGTATAGTCGCAACATAAATTCTCTTATCGCAGGGTTGGGTGTGAGTGCGATCTCCAGGAAATATCTCAACAGGAAATAGTATATGTATTGGCAGGTTATAGGCTCGAGTCATAGAAACTGAAAAATCTGAAGGTATGCCGTTCTCACCACTTCCCAACATCGTTATGTATTAAATAAGGACCCTTTTGCCATGATTCTTCCACCCAGAAAGGTCGTTACGTTCAAATGTTCGGGGAAATTTCTGGACAAGGTGAATGGGGGGTAGTTGCGTATCGTTCTTCGAGCGACTACGTATCGAAGTCGCTACTTTCCTATAAATTCAAATAGTTTCGACTACCAGATGATATATTGATTGGATATCCAGAGCATATTTGGATTATTTTCAATTGTGTCGATAGCTTGGATACTCTCAATGTATCACAGGTTGGCATTGAAAAGGCTTACCGCAATATCTTGGGTTAGAAACCAGTTTGAAATTTATTGCATAGTACCATCGGTGTTGTTAAAAATTAAGAGATTCAAGTATCATGCAATAATGGTTGACTATCCTGACATTCAATTATTGCTCGCTTGCTTTCAAGGGCTTTAATATTTCGGACAATCCAGGAACTCGTTGGCTATATGGACATGTAGACCACGATGATTTATGCCCATGCCCTGAACATTGTTGGCAAGGGCGGTCAAGAGTCCTATCGATGAACTTTAAGGTTATCGAGGAGGTTTTTATACTGATCGGTATAAGACAACACAATAAAACACGCAAAGAGATATAAGTATCTGATTTGTTGAGATATATTGTTTAAATAATCGAAGCAACAAAGAAATGCTAAATAGCTTTAGTTCATGAGAGACGACTTTACACAGAAGACAAAGGAAGGGATGGCGCACCGCGTAGGGTACAGGTGCTCAAAGCCTGATTGCGGAATTCCGACGAGAGGAGCCGCATCCGATGACGAAGGAACGATCAATGTTGGTTTTGCAGCTCACATAACCGCCGCATCCCCTGACGGGCCACGCTATGATCCAAACTTAACGAGCGATCAGCGCAAGCACCATTCGAACGGTATCTGGCTCTGCGGGACTCACGCGAAGCTGGTTGATTCCGATGAGGCGCATTTTACAGTCAAAGAGTTAGTTTCCTGGAAGAGAATAGCCGAACGAAGGTCGTTCTCCGAAGTTGTTTCCTCCAAACCGAGTCCTGTCGGAGTGCTACTCGCGGATGATGGAGATGTTCAAACGGCCATCGATCTGCATCTTGATTATTCCAAATCAGATTTATCAGCCTTCCAGCATATGCCCGGATGGCCCTCGTATCCCATTGCTCTCACTCTCAAGATGGTGGATGAGAAGAGCACGGATGTGTTCACGGCTTCCGGCCTTGCCTCAGCAATTGAAGTATTTGATGAAATCGCTGTCATAGCCCCGCCCGGTACTGGAAAAACAACGACGCTTCTGCAACTGATGGAAACAATTCTTAGTAAAGCCTCTTCTGTCGCTGCGTTTGTTCCACTGAGTGAATGGTCAACCCGTTCAGATACCTTCTTTCAGTCGATCCTGCGACGAGCGTCATTTCGGGATGCGAGAGAATGTCAATTTGAGCTGCTCGCTGAGAATGGAAGGTTGGTGCTTATTCTGGACGGTTGGAATGAGCTGGATGAGGCATCCAAGCGATGTGTACGCAGCGACGTTAAATCTCTCCGGAGAGACTTCCCCGACATACGTCTGGTTGTCAGTTCAAGGCATAAGGACTTCGATATCCCGATCGACGGACCTGTTGTCGAAGTAGACGTCTTGACCGAAGAACAGCAACTGGATATCGCGAAAGCGCTACGTGCTTCGGATGGGGAGTCCCTGATGGACCACGCTTGGCGAACGCCCGGTCTCAGAGAGTTGGTAGCGATCCCACTTTACCTGACAGCCTTGTTGAAACAAGCACCGGGAGGTTCGCTTCCGACAACCAAAGAAGAAGTGTTGCGATCCTTTGTTACGGAACTGGAGGAAGATCCGGACAAATTGGCAACGCTTCGAGAAGCGCTCCAAGGCTTCCATAGTGATTTTCTGGAAGCCATCGCCAGTGAAGCCACACGTCAAGGGACCGTGGTGCTTCCCGAAGCCCGAGCCCGTGCTGTGGTTAATAGTGTGCAAGAGCGTCTCAGTGCCGACAAGCAAATCGTGCAACTTCTTCAACCTATGAAGGTGCTCGACGTACTCGTGAGTGCGCATATGCTAGTACGGTCCGGCACAGAATCGGGTGGAGTATCGTTTCAGCACCAGCAATTCCAAGAATGGTATGCATCGTTCTGGGTGCAGCAACTGATGCTCTCTGCTGCGTCGGGTGATAAAGATGACAAAAAGATGTTGAGAGAAGATGTGCTTGATATTCCTATTTGGGAAGAAGCGGTTCTTTTTGCATGCGATCGTCAATCTCGTACGGATCAAGGCAGCATACAGGCTATGGCAATCGCTATTCTTGAAACACTGGGAATCGACCCTTTGCTTTCAGCTGAAATGATCTACCGATCATCTGACGAATTGTGGGAGTTGGTCAGAAACGATGTCATTTCCTTTGCCATGAAATGGCACACCGAAGGGCGTGTAGATCGCGCTGTGCAATTCATGATTGACACAGGTCGAGCAGAGTTTTCGCAATACATTTGGCCTTTAATTTCAGACCCGGACGACCAGGTACATCTTCGTGCGCTCCGGTCTGGACGCAGGTTTAGGCCAAGTGTTCTTGGTCTGGATGCTCAAGAACGAATCGCTGCGCTTCCCGAGGAAGTGAGGGTGAACGTAGTTGCCCAGATCGCGAGCAATGGCGGCATGGACGGTATTGAATTTGCCACCCTCCGGGCCAAGAGCGACGCAAGTTCAAAGGTCAAAAAATCAGTTATTGTATCTCTACTGTTCAGACGCGCGGATCGCTTCGCAAAAGATATTCTCAAGACCGCGCCTGATGAGGTTTGGCGTTCCCTGGCCAGAGAGTGGCACCCCCATGAATTCGTTGATCCGCAAGTGTCGGCACGGATGGAAAAGGAAGCTGCTTACCTTCTTGTTGAAGAAACCGATCCCGGCCAAATTCTGAATATGCTCTTGAGTTCAAATGTTCGCGATCCCGAAACGGGTACGAAGGTTCGTGAACTTATAGAGAAAATAGATTTTTCGGATAAGGCACAGGATAACGCGTGGATCGTTCACCGGGCGTATGAGCTATACCCCGAGGATGTAGTTGCTGCGATCGTATCGCTGCTTGAGAGTAGCAAGTCGGTGCCGTTCCGAACCGACGAATTGCTGCGGACATCCGATTTAGTCATTGACGAGGGGCCGCTTGTAGAACGTGTGTTACGCAATTCGGGAGAGGATAAGGGAGCGGAATCAGCGGTCAGTATTGTTGGACCGAAAACCATCGGTCAACTCATTGATCAGATATTCAGAATACACAACAGGATAAAAGAAAACAACGGCAGATATGATAAGGCACTGAGCGATGAGTATCATAGGCTGTCCCGCTGGATTTCGAATACCAAACCCGGTTCATTCATTCAGTCTGTTCTTGAACGTGCAGCAACTGAAAAGCCAGACGAAATTTTCTTACTAGCTGGCCTCATATCCCGGCATGGTGGGAGCGTCGAACGTCAACTACTCGGACTTGACGGTACTGTTAATGACCGAGCGACCGCTGCGGTTCTGCGGTGGGCACAAACCCTCCTCGTTTCACCTGAGGCCACGCGTGCACAATTCGCTGAGATAGCGCAGGCTGTGGAACGACTTGAATCGCAAGCGCTCGTGGATGTGCTTCAGGAACTGCTGTCAGAAGACATGAAACGGCGAAAGCGAGCTATGAAAGAGTTCGCGGATGCACGCAAGAATGGTCGCCATATTCAGAATGACGCACAGATGTCTTGGACCCTCCAGTACAGACGCGCTTTCGCCGCTATTGGCGATGATCAGACTGTACGAATCATGAAAGCCTATCTGCCGAACCACGACTTCGGGGTTGATGCGGCATACGTCCTTAAATCTGTCTGGATAAAATCGCAGCCTGCCGAGGAAGACAGTAGGTTCATTAGACCATGGCCCGACTTTTCAGAAGTGTCAAACGAATACACAAAACGTCAATCCGGGACCGGGGTTGAAACGCAGGCATTCGTCAATGACATCCTCGCCGTGGTCGATGATCTCATCAAGCCGGATGCACAAGATGCTGACTACAGACATGCTCTAAAGCTCGCAACTGTTGCATTCAGCATGCCTTATGTTGATAAAGCCGATATGATTCGATCATTGCTACAATTGCCACTCCCCACCATTGAAAAGCAAGATCTTCTAAATGTCATCGTTCTTTCCGGAGAAACGATTCCTTCCAAGGTTGTACTACAGGGAATTGATGAGCTGTTGGAAAAAGCGAAGACGAATCCCTGGATGCTGCAGGAACAAGATGGATGGCGCCTGAATGCATGGTTAAGGCTTTTGCCATTCACAGAAGCACCCGGTTCCGTTTTGGATATACTGACCCGCTTGGATGACCGTTATTTGGAGCCTTGGAAGCTTCGTGGGTTGCTTTCTGCATTGAGCTACGCGCCGTCCGTCGAGGCTGAGAACGTCCTTAGCGAATTGGCGAAGAGAGATGAGCGGTTTCTTAATGAATACGAGTGGCTGGCGGTGCTGACCAAACGCAATACCCTGACGGCCGCCAGAATATTGCTGGAATTGGTCTGTAATGGATTGTTTTCTGGTAAACGTGGAAGCCACGACAGGATGGATCTTGGCAGAAAACTCTCGGCTTTCATGAATTCCCACAAACAGTTTCGTCAAGAAATCTATGAACGGTTCCCAAGAGTTACCGATAGTCCTGCTAAGTCAATACTTGAGTACGCCATTGCGAATGCGGCAGATGCAGACGGCGTATTATTGCTTGTTCGCGTTGGCGCAGCACAGGACAAGCGATTCCGACGTACCGCACTCTATACCGCGCTGCGTCATGTACTTGTTGGGCAGACGCCGATAGAGTCATCCGGAATGCATCAATTATATAGCTTGCCTGCACCTGAACTTAGGAAAGGTCTTTTTGACATGGTGGTGAATGGTAACACTGCGGAATCTCGGCTGGCGTCTGAGTGCCTGACCGTCATAGATGAAATTCGAGACGATTATGGACATGTCGATGCCGAACCACGCCATCCAAATATTGCGATGGGAGTTCCCTGGCCGCAGATTGTCCTTGCGGAGCCGACATGACTAATACATTTCAAACCTATGGAATAAATCATGCCGCTTAAGAATGCCCTGCAAATTAGGCCCTCACTTCGCTCAGGCGTCTGAGCGCTGACGTTAATGATAATTATCATATTCTTGAATATGGGCTGAACTGAATATTTCAAAAATACTGGAGGTATGTACCATAAAATAGGGTATTTTTACGGTTTTTTCTTTTGATGGATTCATACAATATGTTGGGGTGATTGTATTTTGAAAGAATCCTGAGGTTTCTCCTACGTATTTGGTGTATCGGCCACGCTTTATCGCCAGCGATATCCATTTGTAATCTGTAACATATGGCAGTGATGGGCTAAAACGATTTCATGCAGAAGCTCTATCCTTTGACCGAAGCGGTCACAATTTCAATCTCATAATTCTTTGAGATATCCAACCAAGAGGTGAAAGTATCATCCATTTCAGAATCCTGTGATAGGTCTGACATATGGGCAAACTTAATTTCTTAGATTGGCTTTTATCATCAAAATTCCGACGCGATTCCAAGGCGTTGGGGACGGTCTTGCGTATGTGCATTAATTTTCGATGAGTGTTGATTTCACGTTAGCGATAAGTCTTTCTTTATTTCCTATCTATATGCCTGATTGAATAATGAGCTATCCTGATAATTTAAAATAGGCGGCAGTTCTTTGAAACATCCAGGGGATGACGATTGTCGTCTAACCTACCTGAATCCATCTTCGGAATAACGGGTCGTGTATTTTGTATGTCTTATCCTTTTCTAGAATACCGTTTCTCACTAGGTAGTCGAGGGCAACAGCAAGCTGCGGGGAGCTTCATTCTTAATGATTCATAACGAATAAAGAAATTTCTTCATTTGATATGAAGTGTCAGGTTTGGTTTTTTATACGTAAATTGATGCAGTCAGGTAGGATAAGACACAAGGACGATTGATATAAAAAGGTGCTTTAAGCGAAAGGGTTCAATGCGAAAACCCAATGTGTTTGCAATAACGAGGCAAGAAAGCATCATCGGATGAGGGAGACTCATTGTAGGCGGGATCCCCCCACAAGGCGGGAAAACATTGGCTACAGGCCGTGGTTTTCTTTTCGTATTCTACAGGCCCAGATGTTTCAGGATCTTTTTTATCACATCCGGGTCCTCAATGAATGCGATTATCTGCATAGCAGTGGAACACTTAATAGAATTCCGACCGCATCTGTTTCAATTTAACGATGATGTGGGGACTTTGCTTTAATTCGGTTAGAGGGAGGAGATATTCTTCAATGTATCCCCAATCCAGCTGGTCTTTCTGGCGAATTAAGATGCCTTCGATATCTGCCCAATCTCTATTGCGATCTGCAAAAGCTTTATAGATTATCAGATCTTCGGCCGAACAGGTTTGAAGTGAAACCGATTCAAGGAAAGAATACTCGGTTGACCGATCAATGGCCTTTGCTTCAAATGGCAAGCCTGCAAGAGAAATGTCGATTGGAATATTCCGTTTCGATTTAAGTAACAAGACCCTGTTTTTTATAGCAAATTCCCGAGCGTGATCGACTCGGGAGGCGTAGGTTTGTATCAAGGTATCAATAAAGGATTCTTCCCCGCCAAAGCCTGTTAGCAAAGAAAGATCGATGTCTATTGTGAGTCGGGGCTCACCCCATCGCTGCAGTGCGAGGCCACCGATGAAACAGAAACGCCAATCATGCAAAAGGCAGAGTGATTGAACTTCTGCTGCAAGATGGAATAATCCTCTCACAGACGGGCCTTTGCAAACCATGCTTGCATTTCAACAAGCCCGGAGTTTGATCGCACCGGTGTATTCAACAGAGAAGATTCGAACGCATCATCAAGGCTTTCGATGACCTGCTGGATGTCTACATCCATTAACCTGGCTCGCCGGGTCTCATCCAACAGTGCACCGGTTTCTTTCCAACCCTTGATCCATATATTCATGTCGTTTCTGCTTTTATCATCCATATGATGAACCACCCAAATTTCTTTAAAATATAATAAATTCAGATTATTATGTCAAGTCAGAAGTGTTTTGTGTTACCGGGCGTGCAGAGGATTGGGGATCAGTATGTCAAAGTTATCCCGGAGCCGATTCTGTTATTAAGTTACTCAGTCATCAAGTTTGAACAGCTTTCGCGTGATATCCAGGTAGAGCGGCAGGCTCTTTTGCTGGCCGTTGGTTTTTAGAAACATGGTGGGGTCATGCAGCAGCTTGTTGAGCATGGCGTTTTTCATTCGAAGGAGCGCTTCACGATCCTGTTCGGAGGGATTTGACAACCCCTGAAGGGTTTTTTTAATCTCCATTTCTGCAATGGCATCCATCTTGTTTCGGAGCGCCACAATTGTAGGCACGACATTTAAGCTGTCATACCACTCTCGGAATCGGATGACGGCTTCATCGACAATCCGCTCTCCCTTTACCGCTTCTTTGTTCCGGTCCTCGATGTTTTCATCGATCACACTTTTCAGGTCGTCAATATCGTATACATATACATTGTTCACCCGGTTCACCGCAGGATCGATGTCCCGGGGAACGGCAATATCGATAAAAAATATGGGCCGATTCTTCCTTTTCCGCATAACCGGTTTGACCATATCCGGCCGGATGATGAACTCAGTGGCCCCTGTGGAACTGATGACGATATCGACCTGTTCAAAGGCGCTTCCGATTTCATCAAACCGAATCGCCTCACCGTTAAACTGCCTTGCCAGTTCTACGCCTCTTTCAAAAGTTCGGTTTGCTACATAAATATTTCCTGCCTTATGCCGAATCAGATGTTCCACCGCTAATTCGGCCATTTCACCCGCACCGATCAAAAGAACCGTTTTGCTTGCAAGCGTGCCGAATATTTTACGTCCCAGTTCAATTGCGGCATAACTGATGGAAACGGCCCGGTCTCCGATGCCTGTTTTACTTCTCACCCGTTTGGCCACGGAAAAACTTCTATGCAACAACCGATTTAAGACGACCCCCGTGGTTTTTTTCTGGGTGGCCAGCTGATAGGCATCTTTAATCTGACCGAGTATCTGAGGTTCACCCACCATCATGGAATCCAGGCTCGATGCAACTCGAAACAGATGTCGGACCGCTTCATTACCGTCATGAATATAAAGCGAATCCTCGAACAGTTTCGATTCAACTTTTTTATACTGGGAAAGAAAATTTTTTGTCGCTTCTAGAGCTTCAGTTTTCTGTTTTGTGATTAAAATAATTTCAACCCGATTACAGGTGGATAACAAGGCCACCTCTTCGATGAATGGTTGGGCTCCCAGAGCGTCAAGGGCATCGGAAGTTTCATCCAATGAAAAGGCGATACACTCCCGCACCTCAACAGACGCTGTGTTATGATTTAATCCTATGAGAACAATGTCGGACATTTGAGAATTTTTGAATTGCGATTTTTTATTTACGATTTTTGAATCAAAAGGATTTCAAATCCAATAATAGCTATATTTTTGTAAACTCTCCGTGGTGACCTGTTAAAAGTAAGTTCACGCCGAAGAATGTAAATAGCAGTATGCCGAATCCGATGATGGACATAATGGCCGCCTTCCTTCCCCGCCAGCCCAGGGCCAATCGTCCATGAAGCAAAGCGGCATAAATCAGCCACGCTATTCCCGACCAGACTTCCTTGGGGTCCCAGCTCCAGAAACTACCCCAAATGGATTTTGCGTAAACGAAACCGGTGATCAACCCGAGGGTCAGCAATGAAAATCCGACCACGATGCAGGCATGGCCGGTATTGTCCAGAAGCTCGAGGGCCGGCAGTCGCTTGAAAAAGAAACCGTGATGCTTGGTTTTAATTGCACGCTCCTGCAAGAGATAGAGAAGTCCCGCTCCGCAAGCCAGTGCAAAAGCGGCCTCCCCGATGAAAATAATGACAACATGGGATACCAGCCAGATATTGCTGAATAACGTCTTGGCTTGAACCACGGTTCCTTCAGCCGGGAGACGCATGGAGAGAATCATCACAATAGCAACCAGAGGGGCGGCATAAATACCGAGCACCTTAAGATTGAATCGGTACTTTAAAAAGAGGAACATGCCTGCAATTGCCCAACCGGCAAGGGATAGGGTTTGATGCAGATTTTGAACCGGCAGGTGGCCGGAATGAAAAAATCCATAACCGATGGAAATTGAGTGGATCAGAAACCCCGCAAACAAGAGTACATAACCGATTTTCTGAAAACGTTCCTTTTGGAAGAAAAGATACGCGATATAACCGGCAGTGCTCAATATATATGAGAATGTCGGAATGAGAATGAGACGCTCCATAGGCAGCACCAGTATCTAATAGTTTTGATTCATAAGCGATTTATATTCATAGCCGTTGCCGAGAATTTCCCGAAGAAGAGCATCGATTGCATCTGTCTGCCGGGTTTTGATCAAATCGATCAATCCTTTATGGATCAAATTCTCAAATTTCTTCTTATGGGTTTCAGGGGCATGTTCAGTATCGAGCAGCTTTTCTCGAACAGCACCCATGAGTTGAAGAAAATCCGCGTATTCTTTTCCAAACTTCTTTTCCAAATCTTTTCTAAGCTGTTTTGCAAAGGCCGGACTCTTTCCCGATGTCGATATGGCAATCACCAAGTCCCCTTGATGAACCACCGACGGTAGAATAAAGTTGCAGGCCTCGGGCTGGTCTGCAATATTGCAAAGCGTTCCAAGTGTCTCCGCATCTTTATAGATCTGTTGGTTCAAGTCTTTGTCGTCTGTTGCGCCGACAACCAGAAACATGTCGTTCACATCTGAGCGACGGTAGCCCCTGGTTATTAAGATAATGGCGCCGTCTCGAGCCAATTGCCGGAGAACACTGCCGGTATCCGGGCTCACCACCGTTACCCGCGCCCCACATTTTAAAAGCGTCATGACTTTACGGGTGGCCACGGCTCCGCCGCCCACCACCAGGCAGTTTCGGCCTTGAACGTCAAGATTAACAGGGTAGTATCGCATGGTTTACAGTTGAAATTCCATCAGGTCTTGCGCCATCACCAACGGTCCCGAATAGGTTTTGCGGCATTCCTTTTCAATATCCACGGTTTCGCATTCCGGATAAAAATGGGTCAGCACCAGTTTTCGGACATTTGAACGGGCTGCAATTTCACCGGCTCTCGAAGGGGTCAGGTGGCCCTCCTTTTTTAAATCATCTGGAAAAGCGGATTCACAGATAAACAGATCCGCATCTTTTGCAATATCCACCAGACTGTCGCAGACATCGGTGTCACCGGAATAAACCACCGACGCTCCATGGGGTGCGGTTATCCGATAAGCCAAACTTTCGGGACGATGCTTTACCGGTATCGATTCCAATGTAAACCCGTCAAACGATCGGTTTTGCCGGGCGCTGTTATCCAACTCGACAATATCCAGGAGGTCGGGACCGATATCGATCCATTCCCCGAAGACCGAACTCAACCCTCTGAAAAAGGTGGAAAATCCATTTCCGGCAATAATGGTAAGCGGCGTTTGGCGTCTAGAATGCACCGGGTACTTAGAGGCAAACAAAAAGGAGACCAGTTCACCGGAGTGGTCCGGATGAAAGTGGCTTAAGAATATATGAGATACCTGCAGTATAGTGGTCTCTGTCCGGAGCAGGCGACGCATGGTGCCGGGCCCCATATCGATTACCATTTTTTGATTATCGATTTCCAAAAGAACCGAACACGAACTTCTTTCAAGGGACGGAACACAGGTTCCGGAGCCAAGAATCGTAACTTTGAGGCGCTGTTTTTGATTCATATTACGGTTCCGCCTTTCTTTCGATTTGACGGATAATCCAATTCAACAACCGGTTTCCGTTCTCCGGATCGATCTTCTCTTTTAAATCACCCAGAGAGATTTCAGCCCTGGCCATTCCTTTGTGTCCTCCGGCCGACCCCATGGTTCCGAAGCTCTTTTTGGCTGTTTGGCCGGCGTTTTTTCGAAGCCCGTCGTTTCTCAGGATGATGATGAGTCGATGATCATAAATTCCGGAAACAATGCTCCAGGTGACCGAGTTTACCCGCATAAAAAAGTCGGCAATCACCACACAGATGTCCGGGTTTTGGATTCGTCCCAGATGCGCAAATATTCTTCCCCGCCGCATACGCTTATCTTGAAGCGCCTTTTTAAAATAGTTGAGAAAATCGAGCCTGAGCTCGGCCTGCTCGATTTTTCTTACCAGATGGGGGTTTGCATGGCGAAATAGAAATTGAAAAGCGCGCACATCTTCAATGAGGGTTTGCCTCTCAAAATTACTGGTATCGGTCTTAATGGCATGAAATAGACCGGAGGCCAGCTTTGTCGAGGGTTTGATTTTGGCAGCCCTCACATACTCGGTCATAATGCTGGCTGTAGCCCCGTATTTGGGCCGGATATCTTTATATGGAATATGGTTGGTGGTATCCGGATGGTGATCGATGACCGCATGGGTTTCAAAATTCTCGAACGCCTCATGGTGATCCGGCTGGGAGTCAACCATTACCACCCGGTCATATTTGCCCGGTTCCACGTCCTTGACAAATGACAGATTCGCCCCCAACAACCGAATCATTGCAAGGTTGTCCGGACGTTTGATGATATTCACATTGGATATGGTGACCCCGCTTACCTTTCGCCACAATAGCCGTTTTACAGCCATGGCGCTGGCGATGGCATCCGGGTCGGCATTGATCAATACCAGAACGTGGTGTTCAGGAGAAAATTGATCGTAAAATCGACGTAATTTTTCAGTAGCGGAAAGTGTCATTGTGCAAGTACTAAATCGTTAAAAAAATGAAATATGGCTGTTTGGTCTTTGCTGAAAATATAAGATGAGTCCGGACATATTACAACCGCATATATTCCAAATGGGTTTTATTGATTAAAATTCTTGACACTTCAGAATATTATTTGTTATCTAACTTGTTTTCAAAAATTCAAAAGAGCGGCCGGGGTTTTTAGATTTGTTTCTGATATAAGGCCTTATAATAAAGGTCGCAAAGAAAACAATGTTTTTCGATTATAAGAAAAACCGGCCCTGGGCTGAAAATTTACAAATTGTAATGCAGCTCGGCCTCACCATGGCCGGTTGCATTCTTTTTTGCTTATATATCGGCTTAAAGCTTGATGACTGGCTGGGAACCAAAGGCATATTTATCACCATTTTTATTCTCCTTGGTGTGGTGGGCGGTGCCGTGACGGCTTACCGCCAAATTATGGAAGTCACCCCCAAGAAGAACAAAGATAGCAAGGATACAAACAGTTCCGAGAATGGAAGAAGGCATTAGAGATACCCAAAAGAAGTATTGCTCCAGAGCCATGGTCGTGGCCATCGTGGGGGGGTTGGTTCTTATTTTGGCCGGGCAGAAGGGTTTGGGCAAAGGCCTGGTACTCGGCACCATTTTTAGCGCGCTGAATTTTATTATCATGGGGGAACTGCTTCCCATGCAGTTAGGAAAAACCAAAGGACCCACCATTGTCACTGCACTCAGCTCTATGGGCTTGAGATATGCTTTGTTGGCCATTCCCCTTGTGATTGCCGTAAAATTCGACCAGATCGATATTATCACAACAGCCATAGGCATTTTCATGATCCAGCTTGTAATTGTATCGGATCATATCGTACAGTTTTTTTCTTCACCCCATAAACATCCGAATTAAGCTAAAGGTAAGATTCATATGCATGATTTGGGCAGAATTCATCAGTTGATCATCCCCTTAGGGGATTACAAGATGACTTTCAATCTCGAGGTTATCGTAATGACGTGGATTGTGATTGCAGTCCTCATAACCTTCGGTTTTCTGACCGTGCGAAAGAAATCCATAGTTCCCCATTCTTTTCAAGTACTAGGGGAGCTGTTCGTTTCAGGACTTTTCCAGCTGACCGAAGATGCCCTGGATAAAGAGCTGGCGAAAAAATACGGCCCGCTTACGTGTGCGCTGTTCATGTTTCTGGTGATCTCCAACTGGATAGGAATCCTGCCTCACCTGGAAGAACCGACCAAAGATCTCAATACACCCCTCGGGCTCGGAATCATGGGCTTTATTATCGCTCACTACGCCGGGATCAAGACGAAAGGGATCAAGGCGTATCTCAAAGAATACTGTGCACCCATCTTTTTCATGGCACCCCTCAATATTATCGGGGAACTGGCAAAGGTGGTTTCCATCTCGTTTCGTCTCTTCGGAAACATCATGGGGGGGTCCATCATCATTCTTGTGGTATCTTATCTGACGTACAGTATTCTGCTGCCCCCTTTTCTCAACGCCTTTTTCGGTATTTTCGTGGGGACCATTCAGGCCTTTGTTTTTACCATGCTCACAATTGTCTATATTTCGGTACAGGTAAAGTAAATAATGTTTGAAATCGAATCCATTGTAAAAGCCGCTGCATACACCGGCAGCGGTATCGCCATCGGGATCGGTGCCATTGGTGCGGCCATCGGTGAGGGATATACGGCTGCACAGGCCAATTCGGCTATTTCGGAAAACCCGGAGAGTTCGGGAACACTCATTAAGACCATGCTGATAGGACAGGCGGTTGCGGAATCGGCAGGCATTTTCGCCCTGGTGGTTGCCATTCTTCTGATTTTCAGAGAATTTCCTGTGCAAGGTATTCATCAGGCAGCCGCACTTTTGGGAGCGGGGATCAGTATGGGATTTGGGGCCGTCGGTTCCGGGATCGGTTCCGGGTTTCCCGGCGGACAAGCCTGTCTGGGAATTTCCAAACAGCCGACAATGGCCGGGCGACTCACTGTCACCCTGCTGATCGGTTCCGCAGTGTGCCAGACACCGGCGATATTGGCGTTGATTGTCGCGCTGATGCTGATGTTTATCGATTTCAGCAACAACCTTTTAACGGCAGCCGCACTTTTGGGAGCGGGGATCAGTATGGGATTTGGGGCCATCGGTTCCGGTATCGGCTCCGGATTTCCCGCCGGAGAAGCTTGTACGGGAAAAGACAGGCA
>CAYSUA010000088.1:0-14099 GCA_964433795.1 uncultured Desulfobacteraceae bacterium
CAGGACCTCATTCTTTTCATTTTCCGTCATTCTTCCCTTTTCCACACCGCGGCTCAGGATTTTATTGATGGTGGCCACGCCTTTTTCCACGAATTCCGTTTTTATATCGTTCATGATTACTTGAAGTCCGCTCATGGCCGCCACCTGAGCGATACCGTTTCCCATCTGACCTGCCCCTATCACACCAAATGTTTTTATCTCCATTGTTGTCTCCTTGTTATTTAGTTCTGAGTTCAGGGTTCAGAGTTCAGAGTTCAGAGTTCAGGGTTCTGAGTTTGAAGATTGGGTAGAAATCGTTAACAAAAACTTTGCCCGCTGAACGTTGAACCCGCAACTGTCATCTTTTGACGATCATTGTCACCGCTTCTCCGCCGCCGAGGCAAAGGGTGGCAAGCCCGGTTTTTTTGTCCTGCTTGATCATTTCGTGCAGCAGCGTCACAAGGATACGGCATCCGCTGGCCCCGATGGGATGCCCCAGGGATACGCTGCCGCCGTTTACGTTCACTTTCGAATGATCCAGTTCAAGCTCTTTCATCACCGCTGCCGTCGATCCGCTGAATGCTTCATTGATCTCATAAAGATCCACATCCGCTTTGCCGATGCCTTCTTTTGCCAAACATTTGGGAATCGCCCAGATCGGGGCAACCAGCACATACTTCATGTCGATGCCGTAGGATGCCTGTGCACCGATGCTTGCAAGGATGGTGCACCCCAGTGATTCCGCTTTTTCCCTGGACATGACAACAACGGCCGCGGCACCGTCGCTGATGACGGAAGCGTTTCCCACCGTCGCGAACCCCTCTTTTTGAAATGCCGGTCTCATTTTTGCCAGGGCTTCATAAGGTGTTTCCCGTGGGCATTCGTCCGTATCAAAAATAACCGGATCCCCTTTTCGCTGGGGTATGGGTACCGGAACAATTTCATCCTTGAACCGACCGGTACTGATTGAGTTCATGGTTCGTTTGTACGATTCTGCGGCATAACGATCCTGGTCTTCTCTGGTGACATTGTATTTTTCCGAGCAGAGGTCGTTTGAAATCCCCATGTGAAAATCGTTCACATGATCCCACAGGCCGTCATGAACCATATGATCCTGAAGTTTTCCCGGCCCCATACGGTATCCGAATCTGGCCTTTTCCAAAAAATAAGGAGCCATGCTCATATTCTCCATGCCGCCGGCCACCACAATCTCGGCATCACCGAGCTGAATGGCCTGGGCTGCCAGCATAACCGATTTCAGAGCCGACCCGCAGACTTTATTCACGGTGATGCTCTCCACCTCCCAGGGTAAACCGGCTTTTACAGCTGCCTGTTTGGCAGGATTCTGACCGTAGCCGCAGGGCAAAACCAGTCCCATTATCGCTTCATTCACGGCTTCTTTCGGAATACCGGCTTTTTCGATAGCCGCGTTAATGATAAAGCCACCCAGGTCGGTGGCCCCCATATTTCCCAAGGTTCCGTTAAAGCTACCCAAGGGGGTGCGAACCGCACTTACAATCACAGCTTCCTTCATTGATATTCTCCTTAATAATTGGTTCTGAGTTCAGGGTTCAGCGTTCAGGGTTTCGAATTATAGGTGGTGAGTTCCGGGTTATGAGTTTTGGGTCTTAAGGATTTGCGATGCTTATCTACCCTAACTTTGAACTCAGAACGTTGAACGCTTAACGCATCTTTTACATATTCCTTCGATATTTTCCGCCGACGTCGAACAGGGCCTGGGTGATTTCCCCCAATGTGCAGGATCGGACCGTATTCATCAGTTCGGCGAAGATGTTTTCTCCTTTCAAAGAGACTTCCTGCAGTCTTTGCAACGCATGGGGAGCTTCTTTTTCATGCTGTTTTTTAAATTCAGCCAGCCGTCTGAGCTGAGACCGTTTCTCTGTTTCAGTTGCCCGGGCAAGTTCCACAGATTCACTCAGTTCTTCATCGCTGCGATCCGGATCTCGGAATGTATTCACACCGATGATGGAGAGCGCCCCTCTGTTTTTCAAGTTTTCATAATAAATGGATTCTTCCTGTATTTTACCTCGTTGATACCCGGTTTCCATTGCCCCCAATACGCCGCCCCGTTCGCTGATCCGGTCAAATTCCATTAAAACCGCTTCTTCCACCAGCCGGGTCAACTCGTCAATCAGAAAGCTGCCCTGAATCATATTTTCGCTTTTGGTCAGTCCCCACTCTTTGTTGACAATCAGCTGAATGGCCAGGGCTCGCCGCACCGACTCCCGGCTGGGAGTGGTGATGGCTTCATCGAACGCATTGGTATGGAGACTGTTGCAGTTGTCATAAATAGCGCACAGTGCCTGGAGCGTTGTTCTTACATCATTGAACTGAATGTCTTGAGCATGCAGTGAGCGGCCGGATGTCTGAATATGGTATTTCAGCATCTGAGATCGATCGGATCCTCGATACTTATCTCGCATGGCGATTGCCCAGATCCGCCGAGCCACGCGTCCGATGACGTTGTATTCCGGATCCATACCATTTGAGAAGAAAAAGGACAAGTTCGGAGCAAAGCTGTCCAAGGGCATGCCGCGGGAAAGATAATATTCCACGTAGGTGAATCCGTTGGCCAGGGTAAAGGCCAGTTGGGTGATGGGATTGGCGCCGGCCTCGGCGATGTGGTATCCGGAAATGGACACAGAGTAGAAATTTCGAACATTGCTGTTTATGAAATATTCCTGAATATCTCCCATCATCTTCAAAGCAAAATCGATGGAAAAAATACAGGTATTCTGTCCCTGGTCCTCCTTTAGTATGTCGGCCTGAACCGTGCCCCGCACATTGGAGAGAACATCCGACCGGATTTTTGCCGTTTCATCATCGGTGGGTTCCCTGCCGTTTTCATCCTTGAAGCAGTTCACTTGCTGATCGATCGCCGTGTTCAGAAACATGGCCAGCATCATGGGCGCCGGTCCGTTGATGGTCATGGAAACCGATGTGTTCGGGGCACATAAATCGAATCCGCTGTAAAGGACCTTCACATCTTCCAGGGAACAGATACTGACACCCGACGTGCCGACTTTGCCGTAGATATCCGGTCGCTCGTTAGGATCATATCCGTATAATGTAACGGAATCGAATGCCGTGGAAAGCCGTTTGGCATCGGAATCTGCAGACAACAGTTTAAACCGGCGATTGGTCCGCGCCGGATCGCCTTCGCCGGCGAACATCCGGGTCGGGTACTCATCCACGCGTTTCAGCGGGAAAACGCCGGCAGTGTACGGAAATTTTCCGGGTACGTTCTCCTCCCGCAGCCATTCGTATATTTGACCGGGATCTTTGAATTTCGGCAGTACAATTTTTGGGATCCGGGTATGGGATAAAGACTCTGAATAGAGCGGAAGCCGGATCTCCTGATCCCGAACCTTATATACCAGTTCGTCTTTGCTGTAGGTTTCCTGAATGTCTTTCCAATCTTTAAGAACCTGCTTGGTTTCCGTTTTCAACAGCGCATCGGCTTTTTGAATTTCTTCCTTCAGGCGGGAAATCAGTTCGGCGGTGTCGCCGGTTTGTTCTTTTTCTATGGTATTCAAGGCTTCTTTCAGCTGCCATGTCTTTCTGATTGCATCTGCCTGCGCCTGTGTTTCTTTATGGTATGTTCTGATGGTATTTGTAATTTCGGATAAATACCGTGTTCGTTCAGGCGGGATAATAATGGTTTTTGAAGTGGAGGTCTTGTTTTCAGGACGAGGCAAAGATGGATTAAATTCAATGCCGGTTTTATTCGAGATGGTGTCGATGACGGCATGGTACAATGCGGTGACGCCGTCATCGTTGAATTTGGAAGCAATGGTGCCGAATACCGGCATTTTGTTCGGGGATCGGTTAAAGGCGTTTCGGTTTCGTTGGATCTGTTTCCGAACATCCCGGACAGCGTCTTCTCCGCCCCGTTTTTCAAACTTATTGACAACCACCAGGTCGGCGTAATCGAGCATGTCGATTTTTTCGAGCTGGGATGCAGCCCCGAACTCACTGGTCATAACATACATGGACACATCGGAAAGTCCTGTGATGGTGGAATCTCCCTGGCCGATACCGGCTGTTTCTGCAATGATCAATCCGAAACCGGCCGCCTTCACCACATCGATGGCATCGGCCAGTGTAGCCGATATCTCGGTATTGGAACGTCGGGTGGCCAGCGAGCGCATGTAAACCCGGTTGCTGTCAATGGCATTCATGCGGATCCGATCACCCAGCAGCGCACCACCGGTCTTGCGGCGGGAAGGATCGCAGCTGACAATAGCCACGGTGAGACCGTCAAGGTCCAGAAGCATTCGGGTGATGAGCTCGTCGGTGAGCGATGATTTGCCGGATCCCCCGGTGCCGGTAATTCCCAGGACCGGCGTTTTTCGGTTTTTGACCGCCTTCTGGATATCGGACCTCAGCTTAAGTAAGTCTCCATTTTCATCCGCCTTTGCCAGCTCCATTGCTGTAATAAGGCCGGCGATCAAACCTCTGTTGTCTGCAGAAAGATCACCGAGATTGAGGGAACGACCATCAATGGTGGAAAAATCAAGGGTTTTAACCATATGGTTGATGATGCCTTGCAGGCCCATTTTTGAGCCGTCTTCCGGCGTATAGATCTTGGCAACACCGTATTCCTCCAGCTCCCTTATCTCTTCCGGTACGATGACACCGCCACCACCCCCTAATACTCTGATTTGAGAGGATCCTTTTTCTTTAAGCAGGTCGATGATGAATTTAAAAAACTCGATATGACCGCCCTGATAACTCGATATCCCGATTCCATGAGCATCCTCTTCTATGGCGGCGTTGACGATTTCTTCTGCCGACCGGTTATGCCCGAGGTGTATCACCTCACAGCCGGTGGCTTGAAGTATTCTTCGCATGATGTTGATGGACGCATCATGCCCATCGAAAAGAGAAGTTGCCGTTACCACACGGATGTGGTGCTTGGGCCGGTATACTTCAACTTCACTGTCCATGTTTCCTCCTCAGATAATCAATACTCCAATACTCCATTGCTCCAACACTCCAAATGAATCGTTCCCGCAATTAAATAATTCTCAAAAATTGCCTTTTTTTTTGGTTGGCATTTCTTTTTTTATGCTGATTGTTTTCCCGTTGCAAGGCCAAGAATAAATTCGGTCTGAAGTTTAATGTAATCGTCAATGCTGTAGTGGCGAGTTAGAAACCACCGCCTGAACGTCCACA
The DNA here is from genome assembly GCA_964433795.1 of uncultured Desulfobacteraceae bacterium. Classification (GTDB taxonomy): domain Bacteria; phylum Desulfobacterota; class Desulfobacteria; order Desulfobacterales; family SURF-15; genus DUZK01. The sequence goes on from CAYSUA010000088.1 coordinate 5,179, forward strand.
TATGACCCAATACCGAAATATTATGAGCTATCAGTTCAACGGAATCCTCTGTCAATAGCGGTAAATCCCCGTTTGACATCAATTGGGCCAGTTCTTCTACAAAAATGCCGGTAATTCGAACTTCGTTTTCAAGTACCCGCTTTTTCCATTCACCCGGAAGCGAGTGCATTTCCGCATAAATGAGTTGAATATGGTCGCTCATTTTGTGACAAACTGTAAAGTAAGCCCGGATCATCTCAATGAGTGTCTGTTTACCTTCCTTTGCTCTGTCCAGGGCACGGGTGATACCGGTCTCGATTTCAGCATGGATGGCATCGCACACCAGATAAAGGACATCTTCTTTAGATGCCACATATTCGTAAAGGGAACCGATGGAAAAACCGGATGCCCGTGCAATCTGCCGTGTTGTGGTTTTGTGAAACCCTTGCTGTATGAACAGTTGAACGCTGGCATCTACAATTTGGCGCCGCCTCTGCTCCACGAGTTCCTTGTTTTTTATATGAGTCGGCACATCCTTGGTTCGTTCTGATGGAGGGTTCATGTTATCATCTGCCTAATGTCTTAGAGTTTGATATTATGGTATAGATTCTATTGTCCAGCATTTAATATCGAAGGTATGGCCTGATTCTGCGTAATTCCGAGCGCTCGCTCAATTAAGCTTAACATGGGGTTTCCGTCTCTGTCAAGGTCTCAAAATGAATCTGATATTGGTAAATATAATAATTATTACAAATAGATATATCATTATGTTTGTCGTTTGAATGTTTTCCGTTTGGGGTCGTTCTAATAATAATCCCAGTAAATGAATTTCAGAATTGCATATTTTACATGATACTTTACTCTTTTTTATCAATTATGAAATATAACTGTTGCTTTACTACACAGAATTATATTGACAAGCCTGAATTTGCTTTTATAAGGTACTTGAAAAAGCTTTATGAGCGATCGTTCAATTTGGGGTGCATTTATTAAATTTAAAACTCTTAGAAAAATTCTGCATTCCATTCGAATCAGTGTTGCTCGGTTTATAAAAACCGGTGTAAGATACTGTGATTTTGAACAGACAAAATACTGGATGGGTCGGGTAAAACAAAGATAGATCCTTTGTTTTTGCAGAGAGGAGGTTCCGTTGGATTTTGATCTAAATAAAGAACAGGAAATGATTCGAAGAGAAGTTCGGAGATTTGCTGAAAGCGAAATTGTTCCCGTGGCCCAGGAATTGGATGAAACCGAGACTTTTTCTGCTGAGCTCACACAAAAAATGGGAGAGATCGGTCTATTCGGCATGGTTGTCTCTGACGATTACGAGGGGCAGGGCATGGACTATCTATCCTATATTATTGCTGTTGAAGAAATCGCCCGGGTGGATGGATCCCAGGCCGCCACCATCGCTGCCGGCAATTCATTGGGTATCGGACCCATCTATTATTTTGGTACGAAGGAACAGAAACGAAAATATCTTCCCAAGCTTTGCTCGGGAGAAGCGCTCTGGGGATTCGGCCTCTCCGAACCCACAGCCGGATCTGATGCCGGCGGCAGCAAAACGACAGCAGTGGAAGATGGCGATCATTGGGTTCTCAACGGTTCCAAGATTTTTATTACCAATGCGGCTTGTGAACTTTCACTGGGGGTAACGGTTCAGGCCGTTACCGGCACAATTGCCAGCGGGAAACCGGAGTATACATGTTTTATTGTTGAACACGGAACTCCCGGGTTTAAAGCGGTTCCCATGCATAAAAAAATGATGTGGCGGTCATCCAATACGGCCGAGCTCTATTTCGATAATGTCAGAGTCCCCAAAGAGAACGTGTTGGGCAGTAAGGGAGACGGGTTTCATCAAATGCTGGCCACCCTTGATGGAGGCAGGCTCTCCATCGCCGCAATGGGTCTTGGAGGCGCACAAGGGGCGTATGAGGCGGCCCGGAAATATTCAAAAGAGAGGGTTCAGTTTGGTCAACCGATCTGTAAATTCCAGGCGGTTGCATTTAAGCTTGCCGATTGCGCCCTTGAAATCGAGTGCGGCAGAAATCTGCTTTACAAAGCCTGCTGGCTTAGAGATCATAGAAGACCGTTTGAGAAGGAAGCGGCCATGGCAAAGCTCTACTGTTCGGAGCTCATGGGAAGAGTGGCCAATCATGCCGTTCAAATTCATGGCGGTTACGGATTGATGAAAGACTATAATGTCGAAAGGTTTTACCGAGATCAAAAGCTGCTGGATATCGGGGAGGGAACTTCCGAGATTCAGCGACTCGTTATTTCACGGTATATCGGGTGTTAAGACTTGGAGTAATGGGGTATTGGTTTTTGCATAAAATGCAAAGAAATAACAATTAAGACTCTAAAACGTGATATTTGGGGGTTAACATGAATGATCAGGTATTATTGGCGGAAGAACAGGAGGGCATATCAATTTTAACCCTGAATCGTCCCGAGGTGATGAATGCCTTTAATTTTGAACTGCTGCGTGCGCTGAATGATGAGATTAATACCCTGCGGTTTAAAACCGATATTCGGGTGATCATTATCACAGGCGCTGGGGAAAAGGCATTCAGTGCGGGGGCGGATTTGAAAGAAAGAAGAACCCTTTCTGATATTCAGGTCAAAGAGTATATTTACACCATCAGAAATCTGTTTACTTCTATTGAGCAACTCAATAAACCGGTGATTGCAGCCGTAAAAGGGATTGCTCTGGGCGGTGGGACGGAACTTGCCCTGGCCTGTGATATTCGTATTGTTTCAACCAATGCCACCATGGGACAGACAGAGACCCGACTTGGGATCATACCGGGGGCCGGCGGTACCCAGCGGCTTCCGAGACTCGTCGGGAAGGGAAAAGCGAAGGAACTCATATTTACCGGACGTCGGATCGGAGCCGAGGAAGCGCTGAATATCGGATTGGCCAATAAAATATGCGAGCCGGATCAACTCATGGAAGAATGCCGGCAAATGGCCGCCATGATTTGTGAAGCCGGCCCCATCGCCGTCGAACAGGCCAAGTATGCCATTAACTACGGCCTTGAGACCGACCTCCATACCGGACTTGCCATTGAATCCAATGCCTATTGGGTCACGATTCCCACGGAAGACCGGCTTGAGGCGCTTGCGGCCTTTCGAGAAAAGAGAAAACCGGTGTTCAAGGGGAAATAATTAAATTGTATAGGAAATTCCTTTTTGGGACGCTGATGAGCGCAGATTATATAGATTAATGAAGAAAAGATTATTATCTGCATATATCAGCGAATATCTGCGTCCTAGTTAATTTGAAATCATTTTTCTAAATAATTTATAAAGGAGGGATCACATGGCAGAATTGAAGTATTCTAAAAAAGTCGTATTGGGTGATATTACAGTTCGGGATGGATTTCAGCATGAGGAAAAGTTTATCCCCACCGATGCCAAAGTATGGCTTGCCGAACAATTGATTCTTGCAGGCTTCAAACGGATTGAAGTCACGAATTTCGGCAACCCGCGGGGCATACGACGTGATGAAGGGGCTCCATAAAAGCAAGAAGGTGGGCCAGCTTTTAGACGGTGTGGAACTGACCGCTGTAACCATCCGGGAGAGATCCGTGGACCGGGCCATCCAAGCTAAATTGGAGGGATGGGGGCCGGATCGTATCCTGTTCATGGTTTCAACCAGTGAATCCCACCACCGCACCAACTCCGGACTTTCACTGGAAGAATACTGGAAGATGTGTGAGACCTATATTAAAAAAGCACACGACGCGGGAGTAAAGGTAAACGGGACCGTCAGCACCATCTGGGGGTGCCCTATCGAGGGGCCCACGGAAATGAAAAAAGCCGTGGAGTTTGCACAGCGATGGCTCGATATCGGTGCAGATGATATTGAACATGCAGATCACGACGGGTCCGCACCGCCAAACAAAGTATACGAATACTATTCCATGATTATGGATGCGATTCCAGACCCCACCAAACACATCGCGCATTTTCATGTGACACGCGGATGGGGATTGGCAAACGTACTCGCCGCGCTCCAGGCCGGAATTACCCATTTTGAATCCACCATGGGCGGAACCGGAGGACAGCCGGCCAATTTTGTCGACGGAGTGCCGGTGGCGGGAACCGGCAAATACTACTACGAAGACCCCACCATTACCGGTTTGGTTTCCACAGAGGATATGGTGGTTATGATGGATGAAATGGGTATCGACACCGGTGTGGATGTGGATAAAGTACTTGAGATCGGTAAGGTGGTTGAAAAAATAATCGGAAGACGGCTCCGTTCCGAGTGTGCCCACACCGGACGGATTCCGAAAGAATTGACCGGACGGGTATAATGGCATTGAAAATTTAATATTGAAAATTGATAGCCTCGTAAAAAGTCTGAAAAACGAGCTTTTTACGAGAGTGTTTAGTATTTGGTGTTTAGTGTTTAGTACACCAATAGTTCGATATATAAGATATAATTTACACCAAACACTAAATACATAACACTAAACACTTGATGGGTTTGATTTATTACAATTCGTCAATCTTCAATAGTCAATATTCAATTAATTACCGGGTTAGGAGTTCATCATGGAAAAGAAGGATAAAGTACCGCACATCAACGTAGACTTCTTTGAGGGTTTGACAGGCGACATTTCCGAAGAGGAACAACCGGACGTTGAAGGTATCGGAATAAGGATTCGAACGCTCAGAGAAGAAAAAGGGCTTTCCCTTGAAGAGCTTTCAAACATGACGGGATTTGACATCGATTTTTTATCCGACATTGAAAACCACAAAGTTCAACCTCAGCTCGGTACTATTATCAAGCTCTCAAAAGCCTTGGACAGCGCTTTCGGTCGACTGGTTTCGGGGGTGGGCGACAAACTCTATTCAATTACCCGGAAAGGGGATCAAAAAATTGTTTCCCGGTCAACGTCCCGAAAGGGAGAAAAAAAGATGTACTCCTATAAGAGCCTTGCGCCGGAAGTAAAAGGCCGGCACATGGAGGCGCTGATTGTGCAGTTGGAAGTAGCCCCGGATGAAGAAATATCGATCCACGAGGGCGAAGAATTTATTTATGTGTTGAGCGGGGAGGCATCTCTAAAAATCGGTGACGACACCTTTGAACTTGAACCGGGTGACAGCGTCTACTACCTGTCCACAACCCCTCACCTGATTGCTGCAAAAAGAGATACGGCAACCATACTGGCTGTGTTGTATGAAGGATAAACAAATGGTGTCTACTCCTCCACCTTCTTCTTTCGGTACTGGAGATAAGCGTCCTTAAGGGCTTCATAGGGATCGATGGCAGCTTCCTTGAGGGACTCATAATCGCCGATTCGAAAGGACGTCTCGTTTACAGTCTGGCCGATCCTCAGGGGTATTGTCACCTCAAAACCTAGTCCACTAAATAAAATGGTGAAGTAACTGAGGGGATCCAATAATAAATCTCCCGCCAATCCGAAACTATCGCGTACGTTGGAAGGCCCTATAAACGGCCATACCAGGTAGGACCCGGTTCCAGTGCCCCAAACCGCAAGGGTCTGCCCAAAATCCTCCTCACTCGGATTTATGCCGAGGTCTTTTGCCGGATCTCCCAGTCCTCCGATCCCTGCCGTTGTATTGATGAGGAATCTTTTAGCTTCATTGACTGCCCTTTTGCCTTTTCCCTGAAACAGGCTGTTTACAAATCGAATGGGAAGTCGGATATTAATAAACGCATTCTTAATGGCCTGCCGAAATGGCAAAGGAATGATCCCTTTCCATACACGTGCCGTCGGTTCTAATAAATAGAAGTACAGTTTATCATTAAAATCAAACATGGCACGGTTCCAGGGAGCGATGGGATCTTTGATGGCTATGGGTTCATCTTCTTCAAGATCTATTAAATCGTCGAGATCATCAGATGCTTCCTTCTTTTGTTCTACCTGCTGGGCAAGGAGACGCGCATTACTTGAAGATGCAGCTGACAGTGAGGGATTTAAGCACACCATAAGCACCAGGGCCGATACGATGGATAGATATTTCAACATGTCGCTCCTCATTCTTTAGATGGGTATCCTATTCCTGTGATTTCATTTAATACGTGACTCCGCGAGATCGCGATTAAACAAGACCGCCATCAGGCATCTTTGAGCCATAAGCCGCAGATCCAGACATTCGTTAGCCGCATTTGAAGTTGTGCTTTTGTGCTTTTCGTTTTTCATCTTAAGGGTTTCTATGAGTCGGGCGGGTTCTTGTTTCAGGAGTATACCTCTGAACTGGGTTCGATAGTTTTTTACCAGGCTTACTCCTTCAATAATAACATCATATACTTTCCAGGCGTTGCCTCTTTTCAGGAGGCTGTAGTCCACCGGGGTTTCAATCTTGTCTTCCCGGATCACTTTTGTTTTAACCGATGCTTTGGTGTCCGAGAGCAGGTCTTGTCCGATGAATACCACCGTTTCGTTTTTATATTCACCCTGTATTCTTTTCAAATAGATGTTGGCTAGAAATTCTGAGAATATGTCCACAAACTCCTGTTGTTGTTCGGGCGTAAAATCCTTCCAAAACCTGGCAAGAGTTCTTCGAGAGATTTCCCTAAAGTCAAAAAAACTATCGACGATCAGCCATATTTTTTGCCGTTGATCCGTTTTTTGGGAAGTACTTTGGTATTGCGGATCCCTCAGGATCCGGATAATTTTGTCCATGGGATCCCGAATTTCATCCATGGGCTGGGAGCCCAAAGCCGCACTGCTTATGCTGAGTGTGAGAATATAAATGAAGCAGATTAGATATCTCTTCATCACAGACTGCATCCCTCCATTAAACATGACCGGACTATACTTTACCAAAAACATACTTGCTTATCAATTCTTCCAGATCGATTGCCGATTCGGTTTCAATGATATAATCTCCGGATTTGAGAACAATGTCGGATCCACCCGGGGATAATTTGATATATTTATCCCCGATTAATCCTGAAGTCTTCACCGATGCAATGACATCATCGGTCAGTTCTATATTCTTCTGAATCTTGAGTGTGACCCGTGCCACTTGTTTTTCAAGATCCAGAGTGATCGCATCCACCAAACCGACTTGAACGCCGGCTATCTCCACATGGGTTCCCGGTTTCAAACCTGAAACCGACTGAAATTGGGCGTGCAATCTATAGTATTTATCCCCAAACCACTCCATTTGGCCGAGGTGAATGGTTAGGTACCCGATGCAAAGGATACCGATGAGAACGAAAAAACCCACCAAAATTTCAATGGACGATCTCTTCATGAAGCCTCCGTGTTTTAATTGAAGCTGAATTCAAAAAACGTGTTTTGTGTCGTTTCTGCTGAAGCCAGCAGATCTTCCAGATGGCTGGATTTCTCTGCTTCCGCAAAACCGGCGCTCACCGAAAAATAGAAATCCGGATAGGGTTCTTTATCGATAATTTCATCACCCTGCATTTCCTGAGCCAGTTTGGAACATACCAGCCGGGCCTGCTCCGTATCGGTATTGGGCAGCAGCAGCATGATGGTGTTAAACCCGTATCTGATGCAGGTGTCGGTGATTCGCAAACGATTCTGAACCTGATCTGCAAAATTTTTCAGTACGGTCAAACCCGCAGCATGACCTGCGGTTTCGTTGATTTCATCCAAATTGTCCAGGCGCAGTACGATAATGGAGAAAGGCAGCTTCCGGCGAGACAACCATGCCATACCTTCCTTAAACCGTTCCTCTCCTGCCGGGTGAGGCGTCATTCCGGTCAGCTCATCGTGCCGACTTTCAAGACCGCGAATGAAATTCTGGATGACCGGATCCTCGGCTTGCTGGATCTCTGCCGACGTTCCTTGAAAATGGATGATCCCGTCATTGATCATGGCAATCCGCTGGGAGATGTAGAAAATGTCCGGAATTTCATGACTGACCACAACACCGGTGAAACCGAACTTCTTCTGGAAATCCGATATGAGATGATGGACCGCGCTTTTCCGGATAGGATCGAGGCCGGTGGTGGGTTCATCAAACAGTACGATTTCAGGGTCGGTCACCAGGGCCCTTGCCAAGGCCACCCGCTTTCTCATTCCGCCGGAAAGCTGAGATGGATATTGATGGTCGATTTTCTCAATATCAAGCTGTTCCATGCGATCCTGGACCCGTTTTTTGACTTCCGAATCCGGTAATCGAGTCCTTTCTTTCAGGGGAAGTGCGATGTTGTCAAACACAGACATGGAATCGAACAGAGCGGTGCCCTGAAACATGTAGCTCACCTTATGTTTCATGGCCTTTCTTTCGGTTTTCTTCATTTGGGAGATGGGAATGCCCTGAAACAGAACGTCACCTGAATCCGGCTCCATAAGACCGATGATGTGTTTGAGCAGCACACTTTTGCCCACCCCGCTTTTACCGATAATGGTGGTAATCTCACCTCGATAAATACTTAAATGGGCTCCATCCAGCACTTTGTTGGCGCCGAGCTGCTTGGAAACGTTTTCTAATTGGATTAACGGTTCGTTCATCATCTTAACAGCCTAAAGCAAAAAAGACGTTAATACATAATCGGCGATGAGCACCAGCACACTGGACAGCACAACAGCCGAGGTAGTGGAAAGGCTGACCCCTTTTGCGCCGAAACCTTCAGCCCGGGTGTGCGTATAATATCCCTGATAGCAGCAAATGGTGGCCACCAGTAGGGCAAAGACAATGGATTTGATAAAACCGCCCATTATGTCTTCCATCATGACGCTCGACTCCACACGGGAGAAATAGATTCCCGATTTAATACCCAGCAGCATCGATCCGGTCAGAAACCCTCCGAAAATGCCCACCGCATCGAATAATGCAGTCAATATGGGGAAGCTGAAAATGGATGCCGCCATTCGTGGGCTCACAAGAAAACGGATCGGATTGATATCCATGGTTTCCAGGGCGTCAATCTGTTCGGATATGCGCATAATGCCGATTTCTGCGGCAACGGCGGAGCCTGCCCGACCGAT
>CAYSUA010000089.1:0-13991 GCA_964433795.1 uncultured Desulfobacteraceae bacterium
TCTGAGTGTATTAGGGAGCGTTACACCGAACAGCATGAAGGAGCTGCAATAGACCTAACTATTTTATTTCCCGAGATGTTTTGTTCATCTCGATGCTCTGTTCTGTGTTACGCTCCCTTATTCACGAGTTTCACACGTCCGCGAATCGGGTTATCTTCAAAGCCGCAAGTGCTTGACTTGACTTTCTACATAACAGCCAAACTAAATATAGTGCAGGATGAAATTTCATCATTTGAAATTATTTGAGGGCTCATAAATGCGACTGGACCAGAATCCCGTCTATCGCAAGGTTATTGTACCCTGGTACGATTCAGAAATCACTTGCCTGGTTATGATTGTCCTTCTTTTCGTTGTATTTGTATTCGGATTCATCGGTATTTCAGTCGCAAGCGAAAGCATTTTCTATGGCTCGTATATTTGGGTACCGGTCATATTGGTGGTAGTGAGTGGCGGGATCATTCTTTCCATCACCATCCGGCTCATCAGACGGTACGCCAATATAAAGAATAAACAGTAGACCTTTTGCTTTCTTTCACTATTGTCCTGTCACTGTTCAGGAGCGTTTCAGGAAATCCTGGAAAGACATGTTCTTGTATTTATCCGATTGAATGTAACGGATATACGGGAGAAACATATCCGATGCAACATATCCGGGATGGTAGCCTATCTTTTCACCGTTTTTTTCCAAAAACCACATGGTCGGCAAACCTCGAACAAGATAGCGCGTGGCAAGACCCTTTTCCGCATCGGAATTCACTTTTATCGAGATAAAGTTTTCATTCAGATATCGGATAATTTTCGGTTTTGTTAATGTTTCCTTTTCCATTAACTCGCAGATCTTGCACCAGTCTGCCCAGAAGTACATAAATATCTTTTTGCCCTTTTTTTTCCCCAAAGACAGCCCTTCATCATAAGCGTACCACTTGACACTGCCGGACTTGGCTGTGCTGTGGGCTGCCACAGAGACAAACAGAAGTGAAAAAATGCTGAGGATGAGGAAAACCCCGACTGCTTTTCGATTTTCTATCATCATACGACCCGTCATATTCTTGCCAGTAAGCTTAAGTTGTCGGTTACCAGAAACAATCCCATGATAATCAAAAGTATTCCGGCCGCCGGATGGAGGATTTTTACAGCACGTTTCATTTTTGCAATAACCAGCAACAAAAAATTAATGAATATCGATAACACCATAAAGGGGACAGCCAGCCCCAATGAATAAACCCCCAGAAGGATCATACCCTGTCCAATGGTTTCCTGATTTCCCGCCATTATCAGGATCGATCCCAGCAAGGGTCCGATGCACGGACTCCAGCCCGCGCCAAAAGCCATACCGATGAGGAACGTTCCGAAGAAATGCAACGGTTTTTCCCTCAGCAGAATTTTTTTCTCAACGTCCAACCGACCGATCCGAATAATGCCGGTTAAATGAAGACCCAACAGGATAATAACGGCTCCGCCGACAATGCGAACATAATCTTTATAGCGGCTCATCAAACCGCCCAACAAGGAAGCGGATGCACCCAAAAGAATAAAGACAGTTGAAAATCCCAAAATAAAAAGGATCGTGGTAAAAATAACCCGGTTTCGAAGCGCAGCCGTTTTTGCTGCGGTCAGCTCTTCCAGTGAATACCCGCTAATGAAAGAAAAATATGCCGGGATAAGCGGCAGAATGCAGGGAGAAAAGAAAGACAACACCCCGGCCAGCAAAGCCGCCGGATATGAAACAGACTCAATAAACATACAATCGGTTCCTCACCCTCCGGTAATCAGGGGCATCAGATATACCTCGGATTCGTCCGGTATCTGGTAATTTTCGAAATCCGGCCGGGAGACATGTCTCCCGTTTATACGGACCACCACATACGGATATGGGTCATTCAGAGAACTGAGTATCTCCGAAATGGTAAGCCCCTGATGCCAGGGTGTATTCTCGCCGTTCACGATGATCATTCTGCAATTCCGTTGGCTTTTAACAATTCAAGGACTTCCGGAAAGTCGATTCCCAGACGTTTGACGGTCTCTAATTTGGGGATACCGTTATCCGTCCACCCTCTCCTTATATAAACGGCATCCTTCAGTTTTTCGTACTGCTCTTCACGGTGATTGCGAAGCACCTTCACTTTTTCTTCTAACTCCATGCCGGAAATATCGGTCCCATATTTTTCAGTCAGTTCTTTGTCATAGCGTTCCTGTCTGGATTCGTATTCATCCTTCGTGACCGGGCCTACCGCCCGGTAGGGGATGGTATCCTGCTCCCTTTTTCCGAATCCCATCTTTAAGTTAAAGATTCTTTGAAAGTTGTAAACCGCTTCGCTCATGGTAATGAGGTCATCGGGCGAAACCTGGCGTCCGGTTACCGCACTGAAATATTCCGCATACCACTGCACATGTTTCATCACCTTGGCGGGTTCCAGTGTGTCTTTGTTGTCTTCCGGCACGATGTCGTTCCACGGGAGCTTGCACAATCCACAGAGCCCGAACCATGTGCGAAACATGGGAAACCAGTGCAGCGCTTCGGCTTTTTGCTCAAACGTGGGGATGAAATTATGTACCATGTCGAGAAAAATCAGCCAGGCTTCATCATGCTGCGGCCCCTTGAGGGCAAACCCGTATCCGCCCTGCTGGGCGAGGGATTCCTTGGTCATGTATTCGGAAAACTCCAAGCCCTTGGACTCCATGCCGATATCCTGCATGATTGTTGGGTCGGCGCCGAAATCATCGGCAAAGATCGCTTTCATCTTTCGTACACCCTGGCCCACGATTTTTCCAAACCCCTCACCTTTTGACATCTGATGGAGGAGCTCCAATGCTGCCGACCGATTGCCGAAAGCGAGATCCATCCCCCCGGTGTGAGACGTGTTGATCAACCCGGATTCATAGCATTCCATTGCAAAAGCGACGGCGGTTCCAAAGGATATGGTATCCAGTCCATAAGCATCGCAGTAGAAATTCATTTCAGCAATTGCAAAGGGATCAAAAATTCCGAGATTGGATCCGCAGCCGGCAATGGTTTCGTATTCCGGTCCATCCACAAAGACTTTTTGTCCTTGAAACGGTCCGGTCATGGGAACAAAATCCTTAATGCCGTGGGAGCATGCCACGGTGCAGCCCATCCAGCAGCCGTCAAACCCTTTATGGAAAATGTGCCGGTAGGCATCGGCGCCGATATTTCGGGCCTGTGGATGCTCGCCGTATCGGAAATTGTTTGTGGGGAGCAGGTCAAAATCGTTCATGATGGGCACCAGGTGCGTGGTTCCGAGCCTTGACATTTCATTCTGCTTCGAGTCCAGCGCCACAATTTCCCGGGAGTGGTTCTTCGATACCGTTTTTAGGGCCTCCAGGTCGGCCGGATTGTTCGTTTTGGCCGTTACGGTATCCCATCTGACCACTATTGCTTTAATCCCTTTATCGCAAAAAACCGTCCCGATGCCTCCTCTGCCGGCCTGTTTGTACCGCGCTCTTTTTCGCTGGCTGTCGTACCAGGTAAAATTCAAACATCCGATGAGGGTATGCTTTGCTCCGGGACCGGCGGAAATCACGGAAATCGTGCGGGGCGATTCCTGACCGAAGTGTTCGGTTAAATTGGCCGATGTCCGGTAGGCATCCTCGGGCAGTCCGGACACTTCAAATATTTGAATTTTGTTCTCCAATCCGTCAATGTAGATGACCACTTCGGTTTCGGTTTTTCCGCAGACTTCCAGTGCATCGAATCCTGAAAACTTTAGATAGGGTCCGAAGTATCCGCCGACATTGGAGTCCATGGCCGAACCGGTGGTGGGAGAGAGGGTTGCAACGATGCTCTTGCCGGATCCCGGATATGTGGGGGTTCCCCCCATGGGACCGGATGAGATACAAATGGCATTCTCAGGATCGTTCCATTGAGTGGTTTGGGTAACGGCATTCCACAGCAGCCAGAGATCGAATCCCTTTCCGCCGATAAAGACCTGCTTCATTTCCGGGGCAACCGGTTTTACCGAGATATCCGAATTGTTGAGATCGACTTTGAGCGTTTGGTTGGCGTAGCCTTTATCGATTTCGGGTCTCTCATACTGAAACGATTTGATTTCATTACAACTGAATTCGGTCATGGTTCTTTTCCTTTCCGCTTTTCTATTTTAACCAAAGATGATTTCTATATGTATGAAACAGTGATACTAAATATAATGACCGCCCGAGGTCAACAATCCACTATATCTGAAAATGAACGATTAATAAAGCTGTAGCGGGCATCTGAAAAATAATTTCCTTGACAAATTGTTACCAACCCTTAATGTAGCAATCATCTAACTTATCGAAAAAACAAGCATTCGTCTCAACGAGTTGTCGGTTGGATGAAACGGTTTTGATTTCAATCTATCATGGTGTGAAAGGATTTATAGAAAATGATTCAAGGAAAAAATATCGGTATCATCGGAACCGGAAACATGGGAGAAGCCATTGTCAGCGGACTGCTTGCTTCTCAATCTTCTCCGAATAACATCATCTGCTCAGACATCCGACCCGACCGACTCGATTTTGTAAAGGCCGAATATGGGGTGGGGACCACCCAGGATAATTTAGAGGTGGTGAATACTTCCGAAATCATCATCTATTCTGTGAAACCGCAAACCATGGCCAAGACCCTGAAGGAAACAGCTACGGGCCTGGACATGTCTAAATTAATCATTTCAATCGCCGCCGGCGTCCCGCTGGCTGCCATGGAAAGCTGCATAAAGAAAGATCTTCGACTCATCCGTGTGATGCCGAATATCGCCACCTTTGTCAAAGAGGGTGCGGCAGCCATTGCCGGGGGTCAGCATGCGCTGGATGAGGATCTTGAATTGGCCAAAACCATATTCGATTCTGTGGGAAAAAGCGTCATTCTCGAAGAGGAGTTGATGGATGCCGTCACCGGACTGAGCGGCAGCGGACCGGCTTATATATTCTTAATCGTTACAGCCCTTGCCGATGCAGGCGTAAAGATGGGGCTTTCCAGGCAGGAAGCGCTTTTTCTTTCTTCCCAGACGATTCTGGGTTCTGCCAAGCTGCTGATGGAAACCCATGAACATCCGGGAAAGCTGCGGGACCGGGTGACTTCACCGGGTGGAACAGCCATTGCCGGTATCCATACTCTGGAAGAAGGCGGTCTCCGAACCACGCTGATGAATGCGGTTGAAGTGGCCACCAATCGATCCAGAGAACTGGGAGAGATGATGATCAAGAACTTCGCAAACAGCTGAAGCTGCTTACAGGAATAGGCTTTGGAGGTGATCCGATTCGTGCGCGTGTGACTGTCTGAGTGTATTAGGGAGCGTTGCACCGAACAGTATGAAGGAACTGCAATAGACCCTAACTGTTTTGTTTCCTAAAATGTTTTGTTTATCTCGAAGCCCTGTTCGGTGTTACGCTGCCTTATGCACGAGTTTCACACGTCCGCGAATCGGATTATCTCCAAAGCCGAAAGTGCTTGACTTTCTGCATAACCGCACTGTTTTTTAAACACTGGAATTATGGAAACGGAACGGATCAGCGCATTGAATGATCGAAAAACTTGACTAATCTTAAGAAAATATTTAGATTTTACACAAACCAATACACTCGATGGCGTCGTATGTATTGATTTCATCTGAGAATGAGAAAAGGAAATTCGCCTCATGTATATCATCGGATACCTGTTGATGGCAATTGCAAAAGTCTTGGATGTTGTGATGAATATATTCTTATTTATTGTGATTGCACGAGCAGTGTTGTCCTGGGTGAGTCCGGACCCCTTTAATCCGATTGTCCGTTTTATCAATAATATAACAGAACCTATCCTGTATCCCATTCGTACCCGATTGCCCGTTCATTTTGGAGGAATCGACCTTTCACCGATCATTGTATTTCTTGGGATTATTTTTGTTCGAACCTTTGTGGTGAACACGTTGATGCAAATGTCCGCTTCCTTGTTATAACCCCCAGCTGGAGGATGGAACATCATGTCCATAACACCCATCGATATACAACAGCAACAGTTCCGGGTGAAGTTTCGAGGATTTGATATTCAGGAAGTCGATGAATTCCTGAACAATATGGCAGACGAATTCGAAATACTGCTGGCGGCTTATGAGCGATTTGACGCTGAAGTAAAACGACTGACCAAAGAGAACGAGGAATTTCGGGAAAGGGAGGGAACGTTTAAAAAAGCCCTGGTAAACTCACAAAAGGTGATGGAACAGATGAAGGAGAATGCCCGCAAATCTGCTGACCTTATTATCTCCAACGCCGAACTCAGAGCCGAAAAAATTCTTAACCGGACGCATAACCGACTGGCGCAACTTCAGGAGGACATCGCATCGTTAAAACGCCAACGGATTCAAATCGAGACCGAGATTCGTTCTGTTTTAGAAGCTCATTCGCAGATTCTTGAAATGGAAAAGAAGGATAAGGAGGCTCTCGACGAGGAAGAAGCGAAACTGAAAATCTTAAATCACGCAAAGTAACTCTCTCCGGCCTCTAACTAAAGGAGCAATTAATGGCTAAAATCGATGCGTTTTTCAAACTCATGAACGAGCAAGGGGCGTCCGACCTACATCTTGTTTCCGGGCAGCAGCCGGCACTCCGATTACGGGGTGAGATTGAAAGGGTTAAGTATAAGGTGTTGGATAATGACGAACTGAAAGCCATGCTCTATGAAATCGCACCCGAGGACAAGGTGAAAGTGTTCGAGGAGACCGGGGATGTTGATTTCGGTTATGAAATTCCGGGCCTGGCGCGTTATCGAGCCAATTTCTTTTTGCAGAAATACGGGGTTGCCGCCGTGTTCAGGCAGATACCGGAAGATATATTAACCGCCGAACAACTCGGTCTGCCTGGGGTAATCCCCAAGTTGTCATCCCTTCCGAGAGGGCTTGTGGTGGTGACCGGTCCCACCGGCAGTGGAAAATCCACGACGTTGGCCGCCATTATCGACACCGCGAACAAGAACCGCAAGGATCATATCATCACCGTAGAAGATCCTGTTGAATTCGTTCACCAAAGTCAGGGCTGCATCGTCAATCATCGGGAAGTGGGTCTTCATACCAAGACCTTTTCAGCCGCACTTAAGGGGGCCTTGCGGGAGGATCCGGACATCATCCTGGTGGGGGAGATGAGAGACCTAGAAACCATCTCACTCGCCATTGAAGCCGCTTCCACCGGTCACCTGGTATTCGGAACCCTGCATACCTCCAGTGCCGCAAAAACCGTTGACCGCATTATCGAGGTGTTCCCCTCAAGCGAGCAGGCTCAGATTCGCTCAACCTTATCAGACGGTCTCCGGGCAATTATCGCCCAGGTTCTTTTCAAGCGAATCGACAAGAAAGGGCGTTGTGCGGCCCTTGAAATCCTTATTGCAACGCCGGCCGTTCGGAATTTGATTCGGGAAGGAAAAACCCATCAGGTCAACTCTGCGATCCAGACCGGTAAGAAATACGGCATGCAGCTTCTGGATGATGCCATCATGGATTTATTAGATAAGGGTTGGATCAGTTCCGATGAGGCCTATCAAAAGTCAAACGACAAGAGCCGGTTCAGGGCGTTTTTGAAAACACCGCCATCTGATTTTACCGATGCTTAAAGATTGAATCTTTATCAAAGGCCGGTGCTAAATGATTATTAAACACGAAGGGCACGAAGGAAAAACACCTAAATATCTTTATCTTATTTCCAGTACTTCGTGAGCTTCGAGGTGAAAATGTACTTTCGACAACTGTTGAAGAACAGAAGAGGCGCAAGATGAGAAAACAGGAAATCGATCATATCCTTTTACGAATGCTCGAATCCCATGGCAGCGTGTCGGATCTGAATTTGACGGTGGGAAAGCCGCTTCAGGTGGAAAGTTCCGGACAATTGGCTAAAGTTGATTTAGAGCCCGATGTTGAAGTGTTGACCCCTTTTCAAACCGAAGTGTTTGCCATGAACCTGATCAATCAGGATCGGCGCTTGACCGGAATCCTCTTAAACGAGGGATCCTGCGACTTATCCTATGCCTTGGGCGATAAGGCCCGTTTCCGGGTCAATATTTTCTCCCAATCCGGCAAGTACTCCATCGTATTGAGGAAACTGGAAACCAAGATTCCGACAATGAAGGATTTAAATCTTCCCGAAGCCTTTAAAAAGGTTGCAGCTGAAAAAAACGGCATCATCTTTGTCACGGGCGCCACGGGGTCCGGAAAATCTACGTCTCTTGCAGCCGTACTCGATGAAATCAATCAGACAAAATCGGTTCATGTGGTGACCCTTGAAGACCCCATCGAGTTCCAGCACCCGCAAAAAAAGGCGACATTTAACCAGAGAGAGCTCGGTACCGACTATGATTCCTTTGCTACCGGATTGCGGGCTGCGCTTCGCCAGGCGCCCAAGGTCATTCTTGTGGGCGAGATGCGGGACCGGGAGACGGTTGAAATCGGCTTGAGCGCGGCAGAGACCGGGCACCTGGTTGTATCGACCTTGCACACGGTGGATGCCGGCCAGACCATCAATCGCATCCTCGGCATGTTCAACACGGAAGAAGAAAATCAGATCCGAATCCGCCTTGCCGACACCGTCCGTTGGATCGTCAGCCAGCGGCTGCTGCCCAAAGAGGGTGGGGGACGCGTTGCCGCTTTTGATATTCTAGGTTCCAATTTAAGGGTAAAGGATGCGATTCTCCACGGTGAATCCGAGGGGAAAACGTTTTATGAAATGCAGCAATCCGGGCAAGCCTTCGGTATGACCACATTTGACGATTATATTGTGGGTCTTTATGCGAAAGGTCTCATATCCGAAGATACCGGCATGGCTTATGCTTCTCGAAAAGGGATCGTCGGCCGCGGGATCGACAGTGTAAAGAGTTCCCGGGGTGAGGCCACAACGGACATAGAGGATCTTGAAATCGATCTGGGTTACGAAACATCCAATACGGAAGAATAAAAAGAGCGGAGTTCAGACATATGGATATTGTATGTGAGCATTGTAAAAGTAAATTTAAAGTGCCGGATGAAAAATTTCCTCCCGGAAAGGTCGCTTCCTTTCCTTGTCCCAAATGCAAACAGAAGATTACAGTCGGGGCAGCTAAAAAGCCTGATCCGCCTGATTCTGAACCCCAAGAGGCGTCGCCCCCTACTGGCGACGCACCCACAGAGGACTACGATGCCTCGGACAAACCGTTTGACTTTGTGGAAGAGGAGGGTAAGACCGCTTTGGTTTGTGAGCCGGACCCGGCCATAAAAAAGACCTTGATTGCAGGGTTGGAGCAGCTGGAATACCATATTACCGACGCAGCGGATACTGCAGAGGCGCTTAAAAAAATGCGCTATCATGTGTATGATGTGGTTTTTGTCAATGAATCCTTTGATACCGACAACCCCGATTCCAATGAAGTATTGGCATATCTCGAGCGGCTCAATATGGTCGTCCGCCGCAATATCTTTGTCGTGCTGATCAGCCAGCGGTATCGGACCATGGATAACATGATGGCGTTCAATAAAAGCGTGAACATGGTTATCAATGTGAAGAATAGCGGGGATATTCAAAAGATATTAGCGAAGGGAATTACCGACAACGATTTCTTCTATAATGTTTTTAAGGAGACGTTGCGAAAAATCGGAAAGGCATAAGGCCGATTTTATAGTTTATTTCCCAACCGTTTCTCCCAGTATCCGCAAGCCTTCCAGGGTCAGGTTCGGCTCGATGGACTCGATGGTTTCAGATACCGCCTGCATTACTTTCGCCAAGCCACCGGTGGCAATCACCTTCGGATTCGTTCCCATCTCCTTTTTGATTCGTTGAACCATGCCGTCCACTAGGGCGCCGTATCCATAGATGATCCCGGATTTCATGCTGCTGTCGGTACTTTTACCGATAACGCTTTTAGGAGGCGTGAATTCTATCCGCGGGAGTTTGGAAGCCTTATGATAGAGCGCTTCGGCTGCAATTTTAATCCCCGGACTAATGGCGCCCCCTAAGTATTCTCCTTTTTCTGAAATCACGTCAAAGGTGGTGGCGGTTCCGAAATCGATCACAATCATACCGGTTTTATACTTGTGGTAGGCTGCGACAGAGTTAACGATTCGGTCGGCTCCCACCTCCGATGGATTATCAATAAGAATCGGCATGGATGCAGCAGAACCGGCATCCACCCAATAGGGAGTATGATTCAGGTACTTCCGGCAAAACAGATTCAGAACCGTGATCATGGGAGGCACTACACAGGAAATAACGGTCTTTTCAATGTCCCATGTTTCGATTTTATTTCGGCCGAATAAGTTGGTTACCAGAATATAGAACTCGTCTTCCGTCATGTTTCTTTCGGTTCTTACCCGCCAATCATCCATCAGGCGACTGCCATCATAAAGCCCCATAACGGTGTTGGTGTTTCCAATATCGATTACCAGCAGCATACGTCCCCTCTATAAATTTATGGCCCCTACCTAAGCCGGATAAACCGGTTGGAGCGAAGCGTTTCTATAAATCCCGATTTTTCGGGGAAATTCCAAAACACAAATATCAAATACCAAACAAATCACAATGACCGAAATTCAAAATATCAAAAATGCTCAAGATATTGAAAAATGAATATATCAAAATTGTTTTGGTCATTGAACATTGAAATTTGTAATTTGTTTGTGATTTGGTGCTTGTCATTTGAGATTTAGCCGTTGATACTTGTGTATGGGTTGTTGCATAAAAAGCAAAGAAATAACAATTAAGACATTGCGATACGCATAGAGCAGAGGCTTATGCATTCCGTAAGGCATCAATAATCTTCAGCGTAGAATTCGTATCGGCTACATCATGAACCCTTACAATATGGGCGCCCCCCATGGCTGCAGCTGAAACCGTTGCTTGGGTTCCGATTTTCAGCCCTGCTGCCTGGGGGTGGATGTCGCCTTCACTGAGAAGTTTCCGGATGAAGGCTTTTCTCGACGATCCGATCAGGATCGGCACCCCCAGCGGTTCCAGCAAATGCAACCGCTTGATGATTTGAAGATTGTGTTCCATGGTTTTACCGAATCCGATGCCCGGGTCGATGATGATTTTCTGTCGGGGTATTCCTTTATCCACGGCATATTGAATTCGATTATCGAGAAAAGCCGTTATTTCTCCCATCAAATCATCGTAGACAGGAGAGATTTGCATGGTTTTCGGCGTGCCTTTCATGTGCATGAGAACGACCGGCACCCCGTAGCCTGCAGCCATCTCGGCCATGAGTGGATCCGAACGGAGGGCGCTCACATCGTTTATCATGGAAGCCCCGGCGTCCAGCGCCTGTTTTGCCACCTCGCTTTTGATGGTATCCACAGATATGGGTACCGAGACATGCTTTGCGACAGCCTCAATAACCGGTATCACGCGACGGCACTCTTCCTCGATGGATACCTGCTCTGAGAAAGGGCGGGTGGATTCCCCGCCGATATCCAGGAGATGGGCCCCATCTGCAATCAATTTCTGAGCCTGTTCGACGGCGGATTCAAAGGAGAAAAAGTCGCCCCCATCTGAAAAGGAATCGGGTGTTACATTGAGGATGCCCATGATCAGGGTTTTTGTTCCGAGAGCGAGGCTGTGGGAATTCCATTGGAGTGTGTAGGTGTCCATTTTTCCGGTTCGTCCGGGCTATGAGCTGGGTTTCTCGGAATCGGTTTCTGGTTCTATGTCTGTGCCTTGCTCTGCCTCTTTCTCCGGATCCGGATCCGGTACAGTGCCGGGATCAGGCTCCGGTTCGGGTTCAGGTGCTGAAGCTGAACCGGTCTCAGTTTTAACAGATGCGCCCGGCCCTTTTTTTACCGTTGTCGCTTTTGGGCCGGCTTTCTGTTTGTCTTCTTTAGCCCGTTCTAAAACCGATTTCGTGGGCAGTTCAATGCCGGGTCTCATGGAGTGGATCAGCTCGTCTAGTTCGGCACCCATGACGGTTTCCTTTTCCAGCAGAAGATCGGATAATGCATGCAAGATATCGACGTTTTCTTCCAGAACCTTCTGTGCGTTGTTATAGCTTTCCTGGATTAGAATTTTAACCTCTTCATCGATTTTCTTTGCTGTTTCATCGGAGTAATCTCGATGTTGTGCAATTTCACGGCCCAGGAAAATATGCTCTTCATCCTTTGCGTATGATAGCGGGCCCAGCTCTTCGCTCATTCCCCAGTTCCGAACCATTTTCTGGGCCATGTCCGTAGCCTGCTTGATATCATTGGATGCACCGGTGCTGATTCGAGAAAATATAATCTTTTCGGCGGCCCGCCCTCCAAAAGCCACGGACAGCTCGCTTTGAAGTTGATCCTTAAATTTAAAATCCCGCTCTTCAGGCAGAAACCAGGTGATCCCTGCAGCTTGTCCCCGGGGGATGATGGTGATTTTATTGACGGCATCGGTATGCGGTAAAAACCGTGCAACCAGTGCATGGCCGCCTTCATGATAGGCTGTGGTCCGTTTGTCTTCTTCTGAGATGACTTTCGATTTCCGCTCAAGACCCATGTAGACTTTATCTTTTGCATCTTCAAAATCGACCGTCTCTAACTTTTCTTTATTCCGCTTGGCCGCAATGAGAGCCGCCTCATTGACCAGGTTTTCCAGGTCGGCACCCGAAAATCCCGGCGTGCCTTTGGCCAGGATAATGGATTCCACACTCGGATCAACAGGGGTTTTTTTCATGTGAACTTTAAGGATTTTATCGCGGCCCACAATATCCGGCATGGAGACCACGACTTGACGGTCGAATCGGCCCGGCCGCAGCAGGGCCGGATCCAGAACATCCGGACGGTTGGTTGCGGAGATCAGGATGACCCCTTCATTGGACTCGAATCCATCCATTTCCACCAGCAACTGGTTTAATGTCTGCTCTCTTTCATCGTGCCCGCCGCCGAGACCGGCGCCCCGGTGTCGGCCCACTGCATCGATTTCATCGATAAAGATAATGCAGGGAGCATTTTTCTTTCCCTGGACAAAGAGGTCCCGAACCCGGGATGCACCCACACCCACGAACATTTCCACAAAATCGGATCCGCTGATGCTGAAAAAAGGAACGCCGGCTTCTCCTGCAATCGCCCGGGCCAGAAGGGTCTTGCCGGTTCCGGGCTGTCCCATTAAAAGAACGCCTTTGGGTATGCGTCCACCCAGGCGGGTATATTTTTTCGGTTCCCTGAGGAAATCCACAATTTCACTTAATTCCTCTTTTGCCTCATCGATTCCCGCCACATCCTCGAACGTGACTTTCTCCTGTTGATCCGATAACAAACGGGCGCGGCTCTTTCCGAAAGACAACGCCTTGCCGCCGCCGGATTGCATCTGCCGCATGAAGAAAACCCAAACGCCGATGAGTATCAGCATGGGAAACCAGGAAACCAGAATCGACATGTACCATGGAGATTCAGCTGGGGGTTTGGCTTTGATGGCAACGCCCTTCTTGCGGAGAAGCGGGATCAACTCTGCGTCCTGCGGTGCATAGGATATGTACCGATTGCGATTCACATCGCTAATGTACAGTTCATGCCCCTGAATGACGACTTCGGCAACCCGTTCGTCATCAACCATGGATAAGAATTCGGTATAGGCGATATTGGTTTCAGAGAGGTGCTGTTGATTGAAAAGGTTATATAGCATGACCATCATCAATGTGATGACCAGCCACAGCGCCAGATTCTTGTAGAATGGATTCAAAAGGTTTACCTCCCTCTCTCAAGCATGATCAAAATTGCATTCTCAATTCTTAATGATTGACGCTTTCCAAGGTCTCCTGCTGAATAATAATCATTATATGTAATAAACCAAAACTTCAAAATAATCATTAAACACCATCAGGCAAGACCATTTCTGCTTTCAGTACCGTTCGTGTTGCTGATGTCACTTTTACGGAATCATCGATTCTAAGCCCGGCCACCCAGATGATTCTATCATTACTCAGTAAAATAGGGTATTTTCCTCGATCGTCTCGCGGGATCTTGTTGTTAATGAAGAAATCCTTCACTTTCTGGGTACCGGTCATACCCATGGGTGAAAATCGATCACCGGGCTGAAAG
>CAYSUA010000090.1:0-13943 GCA_964433795.1 uncultured Desulfobacteraceae bacterium
ATTAGGTCAACTTAGGCTTTCTGGCTAACCGGAGAACTTTATTCGACGGGCTTTTTTTAGTAAACATAATACCGGTTAGGGGGATTGTCCAAATAACGCTTTCCCTCCTTTTTCTATAACCAATACACGCAGGTTCACCACATTGGTGCCGGTTGGACCGGTAACAACGGCATCCCCCAATGCCTTTAACGCGGTGGTACTATCATGACGTTTGAGCACATCAAAGAGATCGATGCCGAGTTCCTTGGCCCGATGGTCGGTTTTGCCGTCTGCCACTCCGCCTGCAATTTCCGTGGGCCCGTCGCTTCCTTCGGAGTCGATCGAAACCAGCGTAATTCCATCATAACCTGAAATACTTCTGGCAAACCCCAGTACCAGTTCCTGATTCGGCCCGCCCTCTCCGGTATGGCTGCCAATGGCAACCGTTGTTTCTCCGGCACTGGCCAGCATACAGGGGGGGCGAAAGGGACGTCCGTAAAGTTGAATTTCTTTTGCAATACCCGCAAGGACGGCACCCACCTCCCTGGACTCGCCTTCTATTTTGGTGGAAAGCACAACCGCTTTGTATCCCAGAGTTTTGGCCGTATCTACGGCAGCCAGGCAGGCGCTGCGCTGATTTCCGGTGTCAAACATGTAGGTTTCGAACCCTTCGAAGCTTTTAGGGGTTTCCAACGTCTGATCCGATAACCCCTTTACCAGGTGATTGCGTACACTTTGAGGAACTTTATTCCAGATATCATAATTTTTCAGAATCGATACGGCATCGGAAAAGGTGGATGGGTCCGGAAGCGCCGGATCGGGCCACGGCAATCCTTCGGGGGCCGTATCCTGAGTCAGGGTGATGACCGTCGCGGGCTGCATCAACTCGATCAGGCCCCCGCCTTTAATGCGGGACAGGTGTTTTCGAACCGCATTTAACTCATTGATGGGCGCTCCGGTTTTCAGCAGCAGTCGATTGGTTTTAATCTTATCGTTAAGGGAAATACCGTCCACCGGGAGCACCATCAACGCAGAGCATCCGCCGGTGATACAGGCAAAGACCAGATCTCCGGCTCGAACTTTGGAACCGATGTTTTCAATTCTCTGCCCCCCCATTAGGCTCGCTTCATTGGGTACCGGGTGCCCGGCCTTTATGACCGGAATGTTAGCGAGTTTTTCTTCCACATCTTCTTTGACAAGGACCAGTCCGTCACGGATTCGAGACCCAAGAAGTTCATCAAGATACTTCGCCATGGGATAACTGCCCTTGCCGGCCCCCACCACATAGATATCCCCGATACGGTTAAGATCGAAGGTCTTGTCCCCCACTTCGAGCAATTTCCCCCGCTTTCTGACGATACGCTTTGCCCCTGCATACGTATCGACAGCTGAAAGTGCAGATGAGAGGCAAAGCAGTGCATGTTCCCGGGACTGTCCGTCACCGTGACCGATAAGCTCATGGTAATTAGCAAACCGTTCAATAAGCATGGTCTTTTATTTGAAATTTGAAGGTGTAGATTTTTTCTCTAGACGCCATCTCAAAATTAGGATTTTGGTTCAAAGCCAAGGCGGGGCCGTCTTGGTTTAAAAGAACCTCAATTGATCCTATCGGGAAACTGGAATTTTCTTAAAGGCCCGTCATCGCTTCATTAGGATTCAGCAGATGTCGGCAGTTTGAGCCTGAACGTTGTTCCATGGGGTCCGGTGCTGGATACGGCGATCTCTCCCTTGTGATCTTTGATTATACCGTAGCTGATGGAAAGGCCCAATCCGGTCCCCTTGCCCACATCCTTGGTGGTAAAAAACGAATCAAAAATTTTATCTTCAATTTCTTTCGAGATCCCGCTGCCGGTGTCTGAAACCAGTAACTCCACAAAATTATGTGCGTCCGGATCACGCCGGGCCTCGATCGTTAGTTTACCTTTAATCTCTTCGCTCTCATCCGAAGCTTCTTTCTTATCCCTTTCTCTCTTCTGTTCTATTGCGTCCTTGGCATTGGCAATCAAATTCAGCAGTACCTGTTCCAGCTGATTGGGATCGCCCCATACCTTCGGCAGACCCTCGCTCACCTTCTTATCTGCCTGGATTTCACCCAACCGCAGCTGCTCTTCGATCATCAAAAAGGAATCTTCAATGGTCGTTCCCAGATCCAACGGGATAAACTCAGTATCGGATTGCCGGGAAAAAGCCCGCAGGTGGTTGATGATTTTCATCAGACGCTTGGTATTTCTAAGGATCATCTGAAGCTCGTCGTAATCTTCCTCCTCCGGGTTTCGTTTTTTACACAGCATCTGGGCATGTCCCCGAATTACCATCAGCGGCTGGTTTAACTCGTGAGCGACTCCGGCGGCAAGCTCGCCGATGGAGGAGAGCTTTGCCGATTGAACCAGTTGGCCCTGGGTTTGTTTCAGCTCTTCCAGGGCATTATTGAGCGCGGCCTCGGCACTCAACCGCTGGTCGATCTCATTACTCAATTTCCCGTTGGCATCCTCAAGTTCAACGGCGCGTTCCTGAAGCCTTTCCAGGTGCTCGCGGAGTTTCGAATACAGCCGTATGTTTTCCAGGGCGAATCCGATTTCGCCGATCATGATGGATATGATCTGTTCGTCGTTTAAATCAAAGATACCGTTTTCCTCTTTCCGGGACAGGTTCAGCACTGCAATCAGTTCGTCTTTGACGAATATCGGCATGCTTAGAAAGGAAGGCGATCCGTATTTGGGGTCATTGGGTCGCCGGGTCCGGGAGTCGGCTTCAATGTCCTTCACCAGCAGCGGCTGATGGTGGTCCACAACATGCTGTGAGATCGATCCGTCAATGTTGAGAAAGGAATGTTTCTCGGGTCCTCCCCTCAGCCCTTTGGTTGCGACCACTTGAAATTTCTTATCATTCGGCTCGACCTTGAATATGGATCCGATCTGGGCACTCGTGACAGCCATCGATTTTTCAAGCAAAGCGCTCAACAGTTCGTCAAAATCAAGGGTTTTGCTGGCGATTTCAATGAGTTCTTTCAGCGCTAAAAGCTCGAACACCTTATGGCCCAGTTCGGAGGTGGTATTCTCGAATTTTCCCATCAAGGCTTCAAAGGTTTCGGTTAAATACTGGACCTCGTCCACACCTCTTTTAGTTGGAACCGCTTCACCCTCCTCTGCCACGGCCTTTTTCATGAGTCGGGTCATGGTAAGGATTTTGTCAAATAACTGGCGGAGAATCATTAATCCGGCGAGAATCAGCAGCAGGATGAATGCCACCATCAGCATTTGAACGAAATCAAGAGCAATGTCATGCCTGTAAAAGATGTATGTGAAGATAAGGAAGGGAAGGATAAAAACCAGACCCGTGACAATAAGCAGTGTGTTCCGTAATCCTGCACCTTCTTTTTTTATATGATCCGTATTTGTCATGATGAATCTATCCTTTGGTACCCGGTATCCTTTCACCGGGTTCCCGGCACTTCCACGCCAGGCCAGAGACCTTTGCAATTATTCTGCCAGGTTTGCCTGCGTTTGGATAGTCCGCTTGGATTTTCTCTATCTTCGGCCCAATGGAGCGACGCTTCTGGGCGTATGAATCCGCGCTGGAAGCTGAAATCGTTTGTCTGTTTTATTCAGCCGGAATTTTGACCCGTTCGAATATTTTATCTACGATGCCACCGGTAAGACTATTCTTTGTTTCGGCCAGAGGATTTAAAACCATAAAGTCCATTAAAATGCAATTCATAAGTAGCCGGGGCCTAATCTTTTCCTTCTTCGGAGATAACCCGAAATCCTCTGCCCTTTCGGTTCAAATTTGAAACAGAGAGAATCAAAGCTTTCGGTTTTGATTGTTGCATGACCGGGCTGTCGTGTTATATGTCCTATCCTTGAACCCGGCGGTTAATACGGATTCTGCAACCGCCGGCGCTAAACCCTCTGGAGGGGATTAAGATCATGCGTTGCGGACAGATCGGATACGAGCATGGGGCAGCATCATGCCAAAACGGCATAGTTTGCCTCAAAATGGAACGGTCCGTAGATGGAGGGCGGGAAATCGAATTGAAGTTCAAACAACCAAGATGACGATAGACAGGAGGGGTACTCCATGAAAATTACGGATGTCAAAACATATGTGCTCCAGGCGATTTTGGAAAATCAGGGTTTCGGTTGGTCTCAGCGGGTAACGGACCGGCGTCAGACCGCTATTTGTCTGGTCACCACCGATGAAGGCATCACCGGTTTGGGAGAAGCATTCTATTTCGGCGGACCGGCCGGCCTTGCCGCCGATATGATCGATAATGCCCTGGGCCCGCTGATCGTTGGAAAGGATCCTTTGGATACCGGTGTGATATGGGATTTTCTATACAATTGGACACGGGATCAAGGCATGAAGGGGCTCACCATCTCTGCTTTGAGTGCCGTGGACATTGCCCTGTGGGACATCAAAGGCAAGGCATTGGAATTGCCGGTCCATAAACTCCTGGGCGGCGCCTATCGCCGCCAAGCGCGTGTGTATGCCACAGGACTTTATGAACCGCAAAATGTCCCGGACATAACGGAAGCGCTGATCAAAGAAGCGATGGGATATAAAGAAGCCGGCTTTAGCGGAATGAAACTGAAAGTGGGATACGGTATTGACACCGATTTGAAATATATCAAAGCCATCAGAGAAGCCATTGGTGAAGATCTTTTTTTGATGGTGGATGCAAACCACGCCTATAATGCCGGCGAAGCCATTCGTTTGGCCAGGGAAATGGAGCCCTTTCACATCCATTGGTTTGAAGAGCCGGTCCCCCCCGAGGACATAGACGGATATATTGAGGTGAAAAACAGTTCCGTCGTACCCGTAGCCGGCGGAGAATGTGAATATACCCGCTACGGATTCAGAGAGCTAATCCAACGCCGGGCAGTGGATATTTTACAACCGGACCTTTGCGCTGCCGGAGGTTTTTCGGAAATGACCAAAATCGTGGCCATGGCTTCTGCAGCCAATATACCGATCATACCTCACGTATGGGGGACCAATGTGGGGCTGGCCGCAGCATTGCAATTATTTGCAGCGTTGCCGAATTTTCCGGAACGGCGATTCCCGGCAGAACCCTTGTTTGAATACGATCGATCGCCCCATCCCCTGCGAGACGGAGTGACCGTTGAAAAATTCAAAATGAAAAACGGTTATCTGGACATACCGGCGCGCCCGGGCTTGGGGGTCACTCTCGATCCGGCTTTTGTAGAAAAACATAGATTGTGAGTTCAGCGTTCAACGTTCCGAGTTCAAAGTCTTTAGTTTGAAGTTCTACATATTAAAATATAGTTTCCCGTATGAATCCTTATACCGCTACCGAATTCGCAAACTCAGAACGCTGAACTCAGAACGCTGAACTCAGAACCCTGTACCCAAGTCCTTAGAAAAGTTAAGGAAATATATTAAACATCCGATGTTAAGATAGACGGGACAATTATTCCCATCTAATAACGAATATTTGTGGTGGCAGATAACTATGGAAATCTGTTTTTGGGGATGCCGGGGGTCGTTTCCAGCATCAAGGACATCCCTGGCTGTTGAAGGTAAAATCAAAGCAGCCCTTCACCAGGCAGTGGAAAAGAGACTCGATTCCCTGGATGATATCGACGCCTTTATGGAAAAGGATCTTCCGTTCTCCGTTCGGGGAACATACGGGTTCAATACACCGTGTATTGAAATTCGTGATGGAGATACATTTATCCTCTGCGAGGCCGGATCCGGCCTCCGCGATTTCGGACAACAGATTATGAATCGAAACGGCAACAAGGTCCCCCATGATTTCCACATTATCATCTCTCATCTGCATTGGGATCATATTCACGGATTTCCTTTCTTTCTGCCGGCACTAGCGCCAGACAACCTCATCACGCTCTATGGATGCCACAAAGACCTGGACAATGCTTTTACCGTTCAACAGGGACATCCCTTCTTTCCCCTGGCGTTAAAAGATATGGCCGCCGACATACGATTCGTCGAATTGGACTCGAAAGACACCCATCAAATCCAAGGATTTAATGTTATCCCCAAATTACAGCATCATCCCGGTCAATCCTACGGTTATCGGTTTGAAAAGAACGGTAAGACCATCGTTTATTCAGGTGATCTCGAACTTCACCCGGACAACATGGACGCCGTAGAACCGGTGATCTCTTTTATCAACAAGGCGGATTTACTGATTTTTGACGCTCAATATACCTTTGATGAAGCCTGCACGGTAAAGAAAAACTGGGGGCATTCCAGTAACCTGGTCGGCGTAGAATTGGCTATTAAAGCCGGGGTTAAACATCTGTGTCTCTTTCACCATGACCCGACTTCAACGGATGAAGATCTCGACAATCTTCTTACGGAGACCATTAAACTCATCGAAACCATAAATCCCGATTATCCCCTCGCCGTCAGCATTGCATGGGACGGTTTGACCATTCAGATATAGCCGATAGATTTTCAAGTTAACTTCTTGACATTGAATAAGTTTTCCTTCTATTAAATCAATACGTTCCGATTTGTCTTCACATTATAAGAGGCATGCATGATCTCCGCTCAACTATCCGATAACCAAAAAGTCCTTCTTCGTGAGGCTTCAAGAATTTATCATGAGTATCTGGATACCCGACTTAAAGGCAATCTATTCAAAGGCGGCATGCACTGGAAAAAATCCAAAGGCAAGGATTACCTATTCCGATCCTACGATCGATTCGGCTATGGGAAAAGCCTGGGTCCCAGATCTTCTGAAACCGAAAGGCAGTTGCTTGAATTCAGACAAACCAAAACGCAGTTAAAAGACGAGCTATCGGAATTAAAGAGGCGGCTCAAATCACATGCTGCAATTTGTAAAGCGGCATCGATCCATCGCGTCCCGAAGGTGGTTGCCGGTATCCTTCGCTACCTGGATCAGCACCGGTTTTTGGGAAAAAGCGGCATGGTGATCGGAACATACACCCTTTATGCTTACGAGGCTGCATCCGGGGTATTCCTTAAAGAGACCATGCTGGATAATCAAATCCCGCCGAAGCTCACCTTATATTTCCAAAAACCCATAGCTCGGAACGGTTTTCTTAACATGCTTCGGAAAACCGATCATTCCTTTGAGATGAGCAGTTCCCGGGGCTTTCGAGCGGTTAATCGCAACGGTCATATCATCGAACTGATAAGACCCGGCCGGAGCCATAAGATATCGCCAAACATCATTGAACCGGACACTATTGAAGACCTTGACACCCGGTCCGTACCCGATTTGAAGTGGTTGCTCACCGGCACAATCTTTTCACAGGTTGTCATCGATACGGACGGCAACCCCGCACGAATGGCGGTTCCGGACCCGCGTGGATTTACCGTACACAAACTCTGGCTTAGTGAACAACCGAACAGGGAGTTAAAAAGGAAAAAACGCGATCGAATCCAGGGACGGGCCGTAGCCCGTCTGATCGTGCAGTACCTTGCGGGCTACCGGTTTACCATAACCGAACTTAGAATGCTGCCTGAAGATGTGCTTGATGAATGTAAGAAATGGGTATCTGAAGTATAGGCTTTGTCCCTCCTAAAGTTTCCCGATTTCCTTTAGAATCCCCTTCAGCCGTTCCGTCTCCGAATCGCTCAGCTTGCTGATAGGGGCTCTGGGAGGACCGCCGGCAAATCCCACCAGATCTGCCCCGGCCTTTAGCATGGCCGGATGGGTTCCTAAAGCAAAGGCATGTCGCAACGGTGTCAATCGCTTTTGAAAGTCCTTGGCAGCCTCTATGTCGCCTTCTCTCACGGATTCATAAATACCCACGGCAATCTCAGGGGCTACATTGGCCGTTGCTGCGATGGCACCGGCTGCACCTTGCATGATGGCGGGAAGAATCAACGCATCATTACCCATGACAAACCGGAACCCTTGAGGGGCTTGCTGAAGGTAGGCCATTGCGTTTGAAAAATCACCGGAACTGTCTTTCACGCCGACGATGTTTTTAAATGTTTCAGCCAACCGGATGACCAAATCCACGGAAAGCGTATTCCCCGTCCGGGCCGGTAAGTTATAGAGTAAAATGGGGATATCCACAGACTGAGCAATGGCAGCATAATGGGCATACATCTGGTCTGAATTCGGCGTAATATAATTCGGTGTGAGTACGGACAAGCAATCGATACCGGCATCTTGGGCATATTCTGAAAGCTGCACCGCTTCGCGAGTGGAGTTTGCGCATGACCCCACATAGGTGGGTACCCTTCTGTTCACATAATCGGCGGTCAATCGATAAATCCTTCTTTTCTCCTCAACACTCAGCGCCCAAAATTCCCCGGCCGTACCCACAGTGAAAATTCCGTGGACACCGGCAAGGATGAGGCCATCCACCAGTTTCTGAAAACCTTTTTCATCCAGTGCTTCATCTTCCGTCATGGGGGTAATCATGGCAGGGATAATACCCTGAATATATGTGGCATCCATAAAGGAACCTCCTAGGTCAAGACCTCATGTAACGGTTATCGGTTTTTAAAATGCGACGATAAGACCACACTCTTTGTGTGATGTCAATGAATGGGCATACTGATATTTTCTTATCACCCCACACCGATCCGCTCTTGAAAGTCGATTATAAATTGGTTTATATATAATACTATGAGGGTTCGATATTTTACGCATTTTATTAGGAGACCCGAGCCTTTTTATCCATTCATATAATTAAGGAACCTGTGAAATAAGATGAAGATTGCATCAATACTATTATCGATCATGATCATGGTGTTGACCATCGAGTCAACCCCGGCGGCTGATGACAATCTCGATATTCGGGATGGCATCTCGGGTATCAAATGGGGAATAAAGCCGGATATGGTTAAGGGCCCTACCAAGGTTTTTAAAAAGGGGGATATCCTTTACCTGAAAAAGTCGGGCGAGAAATTTATCCTTAAAGATGTCGATCTGGGCTCAGTGCTATTCGGATTCTTTGAAAATAAATTTTTTGCCGCATACATGCGAATACGATCACAAGATGACGCAGAAAAATTGAAAGCGATTTTAAATGCAGACTACGGCCCGGTGAGAAGACAGCTGAGGGTTAAAGAAACGGTCTATATTTGGGATTACCACGACATCAAAATCAAGCTAAAAGAGCGTGAAAATGATACTGTTTACAAACTATCCTTTTATTATAAGCCGCTTTCCGCCAAACTGAACGAAAGAAAGATGGATAAAAACTCTGAAATCACCATGGATTTGGTTCCCGCCCGTTAAGGAGAGACCATTTTAAATATAATGAAGGCTCTATGCCGTCAAGATCGATAGCGATGAATATCGATGAAGCGGTTGTCCTATCTTCCGGCAGACATTCTAAAAACCATTGCCAAATTGATGGATTCAAGGACACT
Source organism: uncultured Desulfobacteraceae bacterium (assembly GCA_964433795.1). Classification (GTDB taxonomy): domain Bacteria; phylum Desulfobacterota; class Desulfobacteria; order Desulfobacterales; family SURF-15; genus DUZK01. Next base: position 9,325 of record CAYSUA010000090.1, read on the forward strand.
GTCGATCTGGTCCTCGGTCATGTATCCACGGTCTAGGAGAATCTGGCCTATCAGCCGATGGGTATCGCTTTCAATATTCTCCTTGGCCTGGATGTTCAATGCTTCCAACAACTGTTCTTTGGTTAGAAATCCTTTTTCAACAGCAATGGTTCCGAATCGATTCTTATGGTTAATTCCCATTACGTAAATACTTTTCCTGTCCTTCAGTTAATGTTCTCCAACAAATCCGGTATTGATTTTGACAAATACCGTATACGTCAACAATCATTTTATCGGAGAATCAATCGGAATACTTGAGTTAAATTTTTATCCATTAAACCCACCTACAGCCATCCGATTGGTTATTACTCAAGTTTCACACCTCTATGATACAGGAATACCGAATCAAACGGGTGTCGAAATTGCGCTTTTGTTACATCGGATACGTCTGATTTCAAATATTGACAACACCCCTTTTCATGATAAGTTGATTTCAAGAATATGGTCTTTCGAATAGAATGAACCTCCCCGCCGCAAGCGGAGGGATATATAAAGATTTAATTAAATAATTTCAAACCTATAATCGACAAAGAAGCGAAAGCAGGAGAGCCCCCATGAAAACCATCGAGACCCTTCCCTTCGGCAAAAGCGGCCATCACAGCACCCGTACCATTTTCGGCTCCGCCGGCTTGAAGCAGGCCACCCAGGATGAGGCTGATCAGACACTCGATCTGTTACTGGAATACGGTATCAATCATATCGATACCGCCCCTGCTTACGGCGATGCAGAGTTAAGAATCGGACCCTGGATGAAGAAATACCGGGATCGTTTCTTCCTCGCCACAAAGACAAATGAACGGTCCTATCAGGATGCAAAAGAGCAGTTCCACCGCTCGCTGGAGCGGTTAAATACAGATCGTGTGGATTTGCTTCAGCTGCATAATATGACCGATGTGGTGACTCGGGAATATATCATGGGTCAGGGTGGTGCCCTTGAATTTCTGATTGAAGCAAAAGAACAGGGGCTTGCCCGATTTGTCGGCGTTACCGGGCACGGTATCGAAGCACCGAAAATGCATCGACAGAGTCTTGAGCGTTTTAATTTCGACACGGTCTTGTTACCGTGCAACTATCTGCTTCTCCAAAATGAATACTATGCGTCTCACTTCCATTCATTGCTTTCCTACTGTAAGGAAAAAAATATTGCCTTTCAAACCATTAAATCCATAGCCCGCGGTCTTTGGGGCGATAAACAGAGATCGCATGTAACCTGGTATGACCCGATAACCGACGATGAATCCATTTCTCGGATGGTGCAATGGGTATTGTCAAATACGGGTATTTTCCTCATCACAGTGGGCGATATGCAACTGCTCCCCAAAGTGCTTGCTGCTGCTGCAGATCACGGCGCAACCCTGAAGGATGAAGAAATGACAACCGTGGTTCGGCGAGAAGAGATGGTACCACTTTTCGATTAAGGAAAACAGATCATGGAATCCCGATTCCGTGCTTTAAACCGATACGGTGAGATCTTGGCGGTTACCGCCGGAATAGGGGTTCTTTATATCGTAAGTTTTTATAATTATCTCCTCTTCCATAGCCTTACCGAAATATTCAGTATCGTCATTGCATGCGGGATCTTTTTCTTTGCATGGAACTCCAGGCAGTTTCTTGAAAACGATTATTTTCTGTTTCTCGGCATCGGATATGTTTTTATCGGCGGCATCGATCTGCTGCACACCCTAAGTTACAAAGGGGTGGGCGTGTTCGAAGGCTATGGCGCAAATTTGCCCACCCAGCTCTGGATAGCCGCCCGGTACATGGAAAGCCTGACATTATTGTCTGCCCCGCTGCTGCTTTCCCGCTTGTGGAAAGCAAAATACATGTCGATTATTTATCTAATGGCAACCATAGGGCTTCTGCTTGCCATCTTCCACTGGAAAATTTTTCCGGACTGCTTTATTGAGGGAAAAGGACTCACACCGTTTAAGAAAAACAGTGAATACATCATCTCATTTATCCTCGTTGGCGCCATCATTTATCTGGTTCAAATGCGGGAAGAATTTCAAGATAACGTATTCAAGCTGATGGTCACATCGATTCTGCTGACCATCGGTGCGGAACTCGCTTTTACTTTCTATATCAGTGTATACGGATTTTCAAACCTGATGGGGCATTTTCTTAAAATCGTCTCTTTCTACCTGATTTACAAGGCTGTAATCGAAACCGGTTTGTCAAAACCCTACAGTATTCTGCTGAGAAACCTGAAGCAGAGCGAAGAAGAATTGCAGTCGGAAAAAGGTAGACTTCAATCAGTCTTGGATGACGTCAAGACCTTGAGCGGGTTGCTGCCCATTTGCAGCCACTGCAAAAAAATACGAGATGATAAGGGGTACTGGAAACAGATCGAATCCTACGTCCGTGATCATTCCAATGCAGAATTCAGCCACAGCATTTGCCCAGACTGCAGAAAAACCCAATACCCGCATCTTAAGGCAAAGGAAAAGGCTGAAAATATCAGTCAATCGGAGTCGGCAGCAGTAGAAAAATGGAAACAGTTCCAAGATATGGAGCGCCGGAGCGGTAAAGACCGCCGAGGTGGTACAAATCGCAGAACCGACAACACCTGATCCCCCCGGATTACCTCCCCTATAGCTTCCGCTTCTGAACAGGCAGTACAATATGCGACGGCCGTTTCCCATCATGATAGATGGTTTGATGCGCCGGCATGTACTGCTGCTCAAGCCCCAGCGCCCCCCCGGTGTTCGGATTCACATCAAACCGCGGCCAGTTGCTGCTGCTGATATCCAGTCTGATCCGGTGCCCCTTTTTGAAGATATTTGATGTAGGGTAGAGCTGAAAAACGAACGCATACGGTTTTCCCGGTTCCATCAACTCCGGTTTTTCATAACCCATTCGATACCGTGCCCGAATAATGGAGTCCGTAATATTGATGGCCAAACCTTCCGGATCTTCTTCACTGGGCGGATACACATCGATCAATTTGGCTGTAAAATCGGTATCCACGGCCGAAGACGATGCCCACAGGTGCATCTCGACAGGACCGGTTATTTCAACCGCCTCTTCGAGGGGCTGTGTCTGAAAGGTCAATATGTCGCTTCTGGAATTAAGCGGAAGCGTATCGTTGCAGCCGAAAAACCCGGGACGTCCTCTCTGATCGAATCCACCGGGGAGCATGATGTTATCCGCGGCAGATATACCCCCCCCGATGGTGGGCACAGGATTCTTGGGATTAAACGTAAATCGGCTGGGTGCCTCGCTGTTTTCCGGCTGAACCGGTGACAAGGATCCCCTGCCGATAAGGTAATAAGGTGAATACTGTGTACCTGGTATCGGCCACTCTTTTTCCTTCCTCCAGAACCCGCCGTGATTGATAAAACCAGGATACTCTGAAATCTCTCCCACCGCTCCGGGAAGCATTCTCCTGCCGTCACCCGTACCCATGGTAAAGATCTGCACCGGCGCCCAGTCGGAAACCTCTGAATGCATGCCCTTCAGGTGGCAATCAAACCAGGAAAGCTTCAGGTCCTGATAGTCGATCATGGCTTCCGTGCCGAAATCCAGCGCCCCGGAATGAGTGATTTCGTACTTTGCATGAGTCCATGGTCCCATCATGAGATACTGTGGGGACTTCTTCAATTTGCTCAGGGCCATGTAGCTTTCACATGTGTTCCTGGCATAGGAGTCGTACCAGCCGCCAAGATACAGGGTGGGCACATCCGCATGGGAGTCATAGTACTCGGAAATAGCATAGCCTCTGTGTTCCTTCCAATAGTCATCATATTCGCCCCTTGTGAGGATATCCAGGGCCCACTGCTCATAATATGGAAGCCGGTTCAGTATGGTGGCGCCTCGCTTTAGGGGAAAGCGCCTGACCATATCCGGCATCTTTTCTTTGAGCACATCGATCAAGGCATTCTTAAGCGCCGGATCCGATTGTGCTTCTCTGCTGGTGATGGCCATGCGGAACGCATAGATCAGAAACCGCTGTTCCAGGGCCCCGTTGTGTCTCAAGGAAGAGTGGAAGTAATTGGAAGCCCCCACCGCAACAATCATGGTGGCAAGATGGGGAGGATTTAAGGTGGCCAATGCACACTGGTCGCTTCCGGCATAGGAATCGCCCATGGTCCCGACTTTTCCGGTACTCCAGGACTGTGTACCAAGCCACTCCACCGTATCGTATCCGTCATTGGCTTCTTTGGCAAAAGCGTACCACTCGCCTTCGGAATCGAATCGGCCCCGCACATCCTGAATCGCACAGACATATCCCCGGCGTGCAAAATACTTCGCCTTTTGCACCTGTCGAGCCGCCGCCTTGCCGTACGGGGTCCGCTCTAAGATAACCGGAAATGTGCCGTCTGCTTTTTCTCCATCATTAGCTGGAACATATAAATCCGTAGCAAGATTGATCCCGTCCCTCATGGGTATCATGACATTCGATTCAATCTTTACTTCATATTGAATGGGGGAGCCTTCATAGGGTTTTGTCATTCTAATTTTTCCTTTTGTTATCTTAATTCTGGAATTTGTGGTTTTTATGGAAAACTTTTCATGCCACCAAGACAACAAGGCACGAAGAAAAAATAAAATAATATCTTTGTGTCTTTGTGACTTTGTGG
>CAYSUA010000091.1:0-13800 GCA_964433795.1 uncultured Desulfobacteraceae bacterium
ACTCCCGCTTTCGGAACCGCCGCTTTCACTCCCGGAACTCGAGCCTCCCGCTCCGGATCCGCCCGCATCACTGCCTGAACTCGAACCGGGCCCTTCGGAATCGCTCCCTCTACCCTCTTCTCCTTCAACACCAAATCCATTCGATTTTGATCTCCCGAGGCTTTCGGCCCTTTCACCTCTGCCTATGGCCCGTTCAAATTGATTTGCGATTTCGCCTGAATTTCCGCGTGCAGCGCGGTTAGAAAAGGTATCCCGAATCGCCCCGAAATCCTTGGCATTGAAGTCCTGCTGATGCGCCTGGCAGACGACATCGGCTGAATCTTTGGAAGATACACCCTTACGCGCCATTGTTTTTGTTACATGAAAGGTTTCCAATGCGAGGCCCTCAACTTCACTACTTGCCATCGTTTTCGATCGCCGGTGAATTTCTCCCATTATTCGGTCGATATCCTGAGCCCTCATTCCTGCCGACAGGTTGTCTGCTATAACAGAAGCGATACCCCTCACCTGTTCTTTATTATCGGCAATCGACATTGCAAGGTCCTTGGCGAAAGCATGCCGTACCAATACCGTTTCCATTGCTTGAACAACGAAATCGTCAGGCACTTTTTTGGCCATTCCCTCAAATGCTTTGTTCGTGATCGGCTTCACCGGAATTTCGTTTTCAAACGCATTAATGGCAATATTTAAAGCCTTAACCGCGTTGTCGGGCCTAAAACCTTTTTCTATCATCATGCTCACCATCGTGATGGCGTCCTCGCGCGGCATTCCTGCTTTTATTACCCCACGTGTCATCTCTTTTAACTGGTCCGTAGCAGAGTCAGGCAAAGCATCGCCTATTTCATCTCCCGCAGCACTTGCCGCAGTGCATAATATGTAGAAAACGATTATTGTTATTATTTTCATGTGGTGAATTCTCCGTGAAACTTTTATTAACATAACGAAAAGCCTCAAAAAAGGTTACATAAAAGAAGCAAAAATACAGTTATTAGATCCGAAGTCATCGGCTTCCCTATATTGACAGTCTGGAATAAAGGGTTTGCCATCAACAATATAGAAGTATCTGAACTCTATCTGCCGGGGCACCTTCACCTCCCACGTTTTCCTGCCCACCTTTTTCGCCTTGTGGAATTTGTAACCATCGATTGAGCATAAAAAGTAGACCGATTTTGCTTCGGGTTTTTTCAAATAGAAGTACAGGTCATTTTTTTTCGATTTATAATAATGCGCTGCACATCCGTATGTGACAAATAAGGTTAAAAAAATAACCGAAATTACGCTTCTCATACTTTGCCCTTCACCAGTATGATTGAGTTCTCCCCGCCAAAATCATCCTTTTCTCTTTCCAGGATGGTTGGATCTGAAAAACTGTCATTGCCCTCAAGGATATACGTATACCGATGTTCACCTTCAGGAACCATGAGGCTAATTTCCCAATACCCGCTGGCGCCGATTTTTTTCAAGGGAATCCTTTTCCAATCTGTAAAGGTTCCGGTGATCTCAGCTTGATTCACATCCGGTCTATAAATCACGAAACGATTTTGGGGTTGTGGACCTTCCTTTTGAAGCGGCATAAAAAGGAACATAAACAAAACCGTCACAACCACGCCAGTTGCTGCGAAACTGAGTGGACGGATCAGATTTCCCAGAGACCTTTTCCAGTCCCGGGCCGGCTTGATAAGAACTAGGGGTACGTATTCTACCACATCCGATCGGATCAATTTCTCCTGATGTAACAAACCCATGGTTTCCTCTGAAAAGGTGCCGCTTGTTCGAATTTTTCGAACAAGCGATACCTTGTCGTCCAGATCCAGTTCGTCATCAATAAACATACTAATCAAATACTCCATTGGGATTCTCCTTGATGATGATCTCTTTCAGTTTGATCCGGGCTCGATGAATTCGGATCTTCACATTTGCCAGACTGGTTCCGGTAATCTCCGCGATTTTACGGTACGAAAGGTCACCGCTTGCCGCCAGCAGAAGGACTTCCTTTTCATCTTCGTTCAGTTTCGTCAGGGCAGCCAGAACCTCTTGATAAGCTTCCTTGATCATTTGATTTTTTTCAGGATCCAGTGTTGCATCGTGATGATTGTTTCCGGACAATTCATATTGTTTTGTTTTTTTAATATGATCCAACAGCGTGTTGCGTGCAATGGTATACAGCAATGAGCTGCTCTGTTCATTTGGACCGTAGGAACGAAGCAGTCGAGCAAAGCTTTCTTGGGTGATATCTTTCGAAAGATGATAATCTCCAGTTTTTTTCATGAGATATCCGAACAAATTATCTTTGTGAGCCCGATAGAATTTGCTGAATGAATCCATATATCTTTATTAAACGATCCAAGACATGAAAAGTTACAGAATTGACGATAAAATCCGCAATGTACCGTTTTTTATATTTATACTGCTATATGTCGCGACCCGGGGACAGTGCCTGCGGAGGCACCGGGAAACAGCGGGATATTAAATGTTGTGGAGGTTCTTTGAGGGAAGGCCGATGTTATGATTTTTCCAGAATGGGAAACTGAAGGGACCGGAAATTTCACGATAATGATCCCATTATTTATTAAAACCGGTTTCCACTTCGCGTTTGCATTCCTTGCAAATCGTATGAGAAAAATTGGTTCCGGTCTTCCTATGAAGGTAGCTTTCGATATGATGCCAATCACCGGATTCATCTCGAATACGGTTGCACCATGCGCAGATGGGAAGAATTCCCTGTCGAAGACCGAGCAGGCTGCTCACGTTGCGGAATTCGTTTATTACGTATCCATTAAATGGTGTAGAGAAGATTTCCTCCACGACAACTTCATTGTCTATCAGATGTTTGTGTGTGGCGGATGTTCTCCGATCTTCTTCAAATGCAGTGATAGCCGGGCAAGGAGTAATTCCGTAGTTCCAGCACGGTTGATCGAATCCGTGAGACACGGTAAAACACTTTTCTCCGATGACACTTTTATCGGATGAATTTTGGTGTGAACCCCTTGATTTATTGGCGTAAATTATGGTCAAGTCCTTGTCGACGAGGATTACGGGCTGACTTATGTTCTCAAGGATTGAGCGATAAACACCTTTGTTTTTCATTTCTGCTAATTCCACATCGGCTATTTCTTCTTGTCCGAACGCCATTTACTAATAAAACGCATGAACACCTAGAAAGTTACAAAATCCTCTCATTTTTTTCTACCTACCCCTTCTGAACACTTTACCCGCTCTGTGTCATGGCCCTGCCGCCCCCCCAAGGGTGCTGGCATCGGATTCCATAGAAAGTCACGACTTAAATATTCAACGCCATTGCAGGTTTTACTTGACTTTGCCTACAATCATGGGTAGAAAAAAAGATACCAATCCCCAAACATAAAAGACGAGACAAAGAAATTCAACAACAGGCGTAATCGGATAATCCGTTTGCGATGCGATTCCTGTAGATGCCTGTCTGACCTGTAATAGCGTTCAATACTGCCTCAACTCCGTTTACACGCCGGTTATTATGTGATCGTCCGCCGGAATCTTAACCGCATGCCGGAAAGCAGAAAGGTTTTGAATCCGGTCGACGTAAGCAAAACGGAGTAGAGCATCAATAAGTCGGGGGAGCAGTTCGATGGGAGGTGAACCATGGTCAGCGCGAACCGTCTAAATTCAATCTTTTCGTCTATGAGATTTATATGTATTGGCTTCGGCCTCGGTTTGATTTACTGGTATCTGGAGTCGTTGCTGCACATCATTGTTTTCGGAGAGACAGATTTACTTTCCCAGATCCTGACTCCGGACCCTCATGAAATCTGGAAGCGCATGCTCGTGGTGTCTATGATCATTCTTTTCAGCATATACGCCCAACACAGCATTAACACCCGCCGTCGTACCGAAGCTGCCCTTGCAGACCGGGAACAGGAGCTGTCCGGGATCCTCGAAAACAGCCCGGCCGGGATCATGCTGGTCGATTCGGACAGCCGTAAAATCAGCTGGGCCAACACCAATGCACTAAAATTGGTCGGCGCCACCAAAGAATCTGTCGAGAATCGATCCTGTCACCAGTACCTGTGTATTTCTGAATTCGGCAACTGTCCGATTCTGGATAAGGGGCAAAAAATAGACCTGTCCGAGCGCGAGTTGCTGACATCGGGCGGGACCGCCATACCGATTATTAAAAGCGTCGCTTCGGTACGATACGACGGCAGAGATCATCTTATGGAGACCTTTTTCGACCTTTCGGACCGCAAGAAAATGGAACGGGAACTGCAGCAAGCGCATGCTGAGCTGGATCAAATTTTTCAGACCGCTTCCGTGGCCATGCGCCTGATCGACCGGGACTTCAAGGTTTTGAAAATCAACAAAACCTTTGAACGACTGGCAAGCGTGAAGGAGTCGGACGCCATCGGCAAAACATGCTACGATATCTTTTCAGGATCCACGTGTTTTACCGACGAATGCGCCATGCATAAAATTATAAACAACAAGCAGAATGTCGAGTGTTTTGTGGAAAAACGACGCACGGACGGAAAGCGCATACCCTGTATTCTCACGGCAACACCTTTCGTAGGCCCGGAGGGTGACATCCTAGGCGCCGTCGAGTCGTTTCTCGATATTACCGAACAGAGGGCCGCCCGGGAAGCGGTCGAGTCCGAGCGGGACAAATTGGAGCGGATCCTGTCTCATCTCTACGAGGGCGTGAGCATTATCAACAGTAATTACGTGGTGGAATATCAGAACGATATTTTCAAAAAATACTTCGGGCACTGTGAAGGCAAAAAATGCCATGCGGCCATCCACGGACGGCAGCGTCCCTGCGAGCCGTGTCTCCTATCTTCGGCTGTGCAAACCGAACGGGTCCAACAGGCCGAGTTCAAAACCGAAGACGGGAAAAGTTTAGAAAAATACTATACGCCGGTGACGGATATCGACGGAAAACAGAAAGTGGTGGCGCTTTGGCGGGATGTGACCGGAAAGAAGGCCGCAACGGCTGCTATCATGCGGGCCGAGCAGCTTGCCGCGCTCGGAGAACTTGCAGCCGGCGTTGCGCACGAGATCAACAACCCGATCAACGGAATCATCAACTACGCCCAGATCATCTTCAACAAAAGTGAAAGCGACAGCCTGGCAAAGGAGGTCTCCGCACGCATGATCAAAGAGGGAGACCGCATCGCCAAAATTGTGGAAGGGCTGCTTTCTTTTGCCAACACCCGCCACGAAAAAAAGAACTTGTTTTCCATCGAGGAAATCCTATCCGACTCCATCGCCCTCACTTCTTCCCAGCTCCGTAGTGAGAACATCGACGTTCAAAAGGCGTTCGCCAAGGGCTTGCCCAAAATATTAGTCCAGCCCGATGAAATAGAACAGGTGTTTGTCAACATCATCAGCAATGCACGACACACCATGAATCAGAAATATCCCGACTCCCACGAAGACAAAATTCTAGAGATCACCGCCGACAAGGTCATATCCAACGGACACCGGTATCTTCGGGTGGGTTTTAAAGACTACGGAGAAGGGATTTCGGCAAAACATATCGAAAAGGTGATGCACCCCTTTTTCTCAACCAAGACCGGAAAGAAGCGCACCGGGCTTGGATTGAGCATCAGTCATGCCATCATTGAGGAACACGGCGGGCATTTGAAAATAGACAGCAAGGAAGGAGAGTACACCAGGGTCATGGTCGATCTCCCGTTGAAGGCGGGTTCAGAGCAATAAGACCGATCTCAGAAAAATCTCTCCCCTCTTTCCAGCCGGGTGCGTCCGATCACCAGATACTCATTGACAATCCTGCTTTTCAGATTGATGGGAGCACATGCGCCCACATAATCCCATGTTGCGTCCTCCAAGTTGTATCCGATTCGGCAGGCAATACACACCACCCGGTTTTCCTCCCGCACATAGCCCAGTTTGTATTTAAAGCAGCTGTAACATGCATCGAAATGGGCCTGCAGGTATCCGCTCCCGTCGGTGCGGACAAAGAAATTGATGTTTTTACCTTTAAATTTATACGTCATAAAATGAACCCCGCCGTCGTTGACCGCATTCAGGTCGATGCGGAGGGATTCGGTGCCGGGGATAACGGGGGCATGTTCCGGCGCCTGACCACTGCAGGCGGCCAACACCACCAACACCCACACCAGGTAAAATCCGTATTCCTTCACCGCGGGCATGGCAAAAACCTTCTTTATCCTCGCATGACGATATCCGGATCGGTAACGGCTGCCTTCCAGGATGGAACGATTGTGGCCAGCATGTAGGGAACCACCGAAAAAAACATCACCATCACGATCAGATAGCCTTCGGGGAAACAGCACCGACCAACCCTTCAAGAGGGCATCGAACACCGTGTCGTTGAAATAAAACACGTGCACATGGGCACCGATTACACCGGAGAGAAAACAGATCATGGAAACGGAGAACCCTTCCCAAAACTTCAACTCCAGAATATGGGAGACTTCCCAGCCCGTGGCCTTGAGGATGCCGATCATTCGGCGTTCATCCGCACTGAGCCCCGTTGCCTTGTCCCAGGCGAGTATGGCGAATGCCGCCAGACATCCGGCAAAAACGGTGGTCATGATGCCGCTCCGGTAATCAAACAGCGCCTCATAGGTTCTCAGGATCTGATCCCGGCTGATGGGGCGGACATCCGGCAGACGCTTCTGTATCTTTCGTACCACGGTGTCGATCTCCTTGGCATTGGGTATCCGGGCGACCAGATCCGTGGCAATGCCCTCCGGGATATTGAATATTTTTCGCCAGTCCGCAACGGCCATCACCACCAGGTCGTTGGTCAGCAGCTGGGAGGAGGAACGAAAGATCCCCTTGACCGGAGCACATAAAGCTTTCCATCGGCCCCCTTTACCGGGATGATGTCGCCCGGGTCCAGCATGCGGGCATCGGCAACCCCTTGTCCGACAACGCAGCCCCAGTCTGTTTGCCGGTCATAAAACGCCCCGTCGATCATGGACCGGATCTGCGGGGGCATATGATCGGCACCCATAAAGGTGTAATTGGCCTGGGTGGGGGGGTCGTAGTAATATCCCCAGAATCGAGGCTGAACCTGTTTGACGCCGCGAATTTTTTCAATGATCCGACCGTAGTCCAGGGGGATCCACGCGTGCCGGCCGGCGGAAACCCGCTGGTTTGATCGAACAGCAGCGCCGCCTCTTTTTTGAGCGATTGGGAAAACAACAGCACCGATGCCAGGACAAACACGATAAAGGTGTACACCACCACGATCATCAAATTTTTGATTTTCTGGCGAAACAGCGTGGAGAGTGCGAATTCGAGTATTCTAAGATGCCGGTTCATTCTCTGTTTCACCGTAAACGGCGACGTCATCGAAGACCGGCGCCGGAGTCGACACCGGCAGCGGCGAAAACGCCCCGGCAGGAAAGTGCTCCAAAGCGGCCGGGCTGTCCTGGAAAGCCGAAAAGACATCGGCCTGGGACGGATGCCGTGTATACCGAGCCTCGGTCCATATGGCCAAATCCGTCAGAACCAGCACCTGCACCAGATTCCGGTTGTCCCGGCGAATCGGCCCCACTGCCTCGGTTGAAAAACTTCCGGCGATGGTGAGGGACACCAGTACCAGCACCTCAATGCCCAGCAGCCATCCAAACCATCGATATTTTATTCTGTTTTTAAACATTTTCGATTCACCCTTCCTCTTCCCAGGGATAGAGAGAGACGAAATATCCCAGGATGGTGTAAAAATCCCCGGAATCGAGTTTGTGTTTCCAGGCCGGCATCTGGAGCGGCGGCTCGGGTCCGGCCATGTCCCGCCGTGCGGCATTCTTGCCGTTTTCAATCAACTGTACGGCTGCATTCAGCCGGCTTCTGACCACCGGATACCGTGCAATATCCGGCGGTGATCCCGGCCGGATTAAATCCATGCCCTTTCGGATCAGCTCCAAAAAGGTTTCGGCATCTTCCTCGTCGGTGAGAAAAATCTTTTTCGCAAACCGGTTATGGGCCGGCACGGTTTTGCTGATGTAGTTGTAGTTTTCCACCCCCCCCGACCATCGATGCCGTGGCACGTGATACAGCCCATGGACCGATACAGATATTCGCCCTGAGCAATGGCATCCCCTCCGGGCCGGGATTCATAATCCGGCGGACAGAGCGGACAACTCACCGGAGGAGGAGTGGCCGGTATTTCACCCGGAGGGGTTATGACAATCCAGCCCTGCATGTAGAAATGACACGCCCCGCACATGGACGTGCAATAGTATTGAAAGACCCCTGCTTTGCCGGCCTTGAAACGAATCTCTTCTACATGCCCCGGTTCCACGGTCACCGGTCCGATATCCAGACCGGGCACGTAAAACTGGTGATAGACATCGGCGCTGTGAAATTGAAATACAACCCGATCATTGAGCTGAACATGGATCGTTGCCGGGGCAAAGGGTTTCCACCAGTAATTCAGGCCACTGACCCGTTCTAGGGTCCATACGCCCTTGCTTCCGACACCCGTGATGACAAAGACTTTTTCCGCATACCCGGACGGACGGTAGACATCCTGATACCAGAACACCAGACAGGGAACGGCGATCAATACAATTACCACACTTAAGACGGCATGCTTTTCTTTCATCAGTCAACCTGCAAACAAGGTGATAAAGGTCATGACCATCGCTGTGCAGACGAACCCGGGCGGTATCAGGCTCATCACCGCCCCCTTCCGGTCCTGATACACGGAAAAGGCGACCGCATACCCCCGCTTCAGTGAAACGCTCAACCCGAAGAGCAGCAGGGGGATCTGGATGTACACCGTGGACTCCGGAAACAGCGGGGCCCATACGAGATTCGCGCTGCCGAATAGATTCCAACCCCAGCCCAAGGGGTCTGAGAGGGTGACCAGAATATGGGACCCGTTGATCATGATCAACGGGATGCTGAACGCCACCCAAGCCATCAACCCCAAAGGGACAAGCAGATACGCATAGCGAATAAAAACGAGTTTCACGGAAACCTGATCCGATCCGGCCAGGTGTTTACCCAGACCGCATGCTGCCGCCCAGAGCCCCGGCAGAAAGACCAGAGCCGCCGACCAGATGATGGCCGTATAGATCAAAAACCCTTTCCAATCGCCGATTTCGCTGACATTGGCCCAGGCTCGAACCGTTCCCCAGGGTCCCAGCAGGGTCACCGAGTAAACGAGGGCCACACTGATCATGATAAAGGCTTTCCAGGCTTCATCGGCGCCTTTGATGTCAATATCCGAACAAAAGGGACGGGCGTTGAGGGTTATATTGTCGTTGGGACAGGTCTTGATGCATTCCATGCACATCCCGCAATAATTGTTCCGCGCGAGCCGGCCCGGGTTTTGCGCCCACGGACATCCCCAGCCTTTTTCGCTTCCCGCCATGCAATGCTTGCTTCCGCAGTTCGAGCAGACGGCCCGGTCCCTGGACCTCACCTCCACCATGGCCGTCATGGAGTAAAGATTGAGAAAACCGCTCACCGGACACAGATAATTGCAGAAGGATCGGTGCCGGTAGACGGCTGCCAAAGCCGTCGCGATTATGACCAACCCCAGCAGAACCGCGGCCGTAACCACGGGCCGGGTGACCAGAATCGCACAAAAGGTGCACAGTACAAGAAACGAAACATTTTGAACCCAGATATTGGAAAACCGGCCGGGCCATTTTTTGAATCCTTTCCACATGCTCGGGGCCTCTTCCCGGGTGCCGATCAGTCGCTTTCGCTGAAGCCATTCTCCGAAAAACGGAAACGGGCAGGCCATGCACCAGATCCGCCCACCGAAGGGCAGCAAAAACGCAATCAACAGAAACCACCAGAAAATCCAGACAAAGGTGATGATGATATTTCGATTGCCGATGGGAGATCCCCAAAATCCGGCGATCATAAAGAGCAAAAAAAAAGCCAACCCCGGCAGGGTAAAGAAAAACTGAAACCATCGCCGCCGCAGAAAACCGCCCAGACCCGGCACGGCACGGATCAGGTCTAACCGCCACGTGCTCACCTGCGGCGATGCATTGTCGCCGGTGAGCATAAGAAAAAAACCCGCAATCCAAATCCCCATCGAAGCCCCCATGCCCATACGGAAGGGATAGTTGGGTTCCACGATCATCTCCCCCTGCATGAAGGCATGCAGCGTGCCGCAGGTGACGGAACACCGGTAGCGGTATTTACCGAAACGTTTGGCCTGAAAAACCATCTCTTCCTTGGGAACAAAGATCGACCCCTGTGACGGGCGGCGCACGTTGAACAGAAGCCGGCCCGGATATATGACGGCGTCCCGATCGTGCCCTTCCATATAAAAGCCATGGACCACGTCCTTGGAAGCCAGTCGGATGCGGACCTCATCGCCCTGATTGACGACGATGCGGGGCGGATCATAGGCGCATTGATCCGCCCTGATGTCAAAGTGCCTGACTTCGCCGGCCCGGGGTCCCGGATCGATGGTGACAGCAAAAATTGTTATGCATGTCAGCACAATGACAATGACAGCGACCCAACGCACAATGTTTCGGCCTGGCAATCCGCCCATCTTTTTCTCATTTGGCATATTTCTTCTTGGTAATCACGATATTCGTAATCTGATTTTTTCCTGCCGCCACGGCAACCTTAATCTTGCCTCCCTTTATTTTAAGTTTTTTGTGCCATGCCTTCAGCAGATAATCTCCGGCAGGCACCCCCCGGATTTCAAAGGTCGCCTTCTGTGCTTTTTCGTCGATGCGGGCCATTGTAAAAAACGGAGCATCCAGCACCAGGATGTATGAGGCCATCTCCAGGTGGAGCTGGCACAGGGTGATGACCAGGCCGGAATCCCGGAAGGTGTGGCTCACCGACTGCCCGGGTCCCCAGGTGCCGATGTCCAGCGTTTTTCCCGTATCTTCGAAGAGAAAATAGACATTATGGCGATCGTTATCGCTGTTGAGAAAATCCACCGTTGTTCCGTTTTGCACGACCATGACATGGGGAATGAAAATCAAACCCCGCTGGTCCATGACCGCGTGTTGGGTCGGCGGGGAAAACGCAGTGGGAGCCGCAGGCTCCAGATAGACTACCACATCCCTGAAGCTCTTCGGCCCCCGGGCCTTTACCCGGGCCTTGTGCACCCGGATCTCGCCGGATACGGAACCAAGTCCGGAATCCCCGGCAAGCCCGCGCAACCCAAAAAGACACAGCGTGCCGAAAAGCACCGCCGGAAAAACAGCTCTCATGCCCAAACCTCCTGCCCCGGGGGCCGCATCTTCCTAAAAGGCGGCGGAAAGCAGCACAAACAGAGTGCGGTCGATGCCTTCATTCAATTCCTCTCCCTGGGTGTAAACCGTGCCTTCGATGTTCAGCGCCACATTGGCCCGAATCATGGCCTTGCCGCCGACGATGATCCGGGCGTTGTCCTGAGCCGGGTTGAGCCCGGCAACGCCCGAGGGCAGATCCAGATTCAACCCTTCGTAACGGGCGTATGGAATCAGCCAGGGTAGTCCGAAAAAATAGGCTTCGGCGAACCAGGCGCCGGATTCCACCGACGCCGATGAAAGGTCTCCGTAGGGGTTGTCGTTGTCTCCCCACATGTAACCGCCTCCCACGGTCAGGTCCTTGTATTTCCCCTGGATTCCCACACCCAGGCGCCAATATTCGTCGTCGTTTGTCCGAACAACACCCGCAGCGTCTTCGGTCCTGATCTCAGCGTTTCCCACGTATCCAAACAGGGAAAACATCAGGTGGTCATCGCGCCAAAACTCGGGCCGCGCAGCCAGCGGATTTTCATTGTCGGCGTCCGGGCCGTCCATATTCATCCCTCCGAATTTATAGGCGAATTGAAAAAACAGGTCCTCGGGGGCTTTTTCGCTGACGCCGACAAAGTAGATGTCCGTCTGAGGAAAATCGTTTACCGGGTTTTTGACATCCCCGCTGACAAGCCCCAGCGTGTACGTCCATCGTTTCCCGACGCCGTTTGCCTCGACGCCGGCCAGGGGTTGCAGGGAAAAGGGATTGCCCTCAAAATCGTTCAGCCCGCTGGCCGCAAGATTGACTTTGGGCATCGTCCAGGTCGAATAGAGATAAAAATG
This sequence comes from uncultured Desulfobacteraceae bacterium, assembly GCA_964433795.1. Classification (GTDB taxonomy): domain Bacteria; phylum Desulfobacterota; class Desulfobacteria; order Desulfobacterales; family SURF-15; genus DUZK01. The sequence goes on from CAYSUA010000091.1 coordinate 12,021, forward strand.
GGTGGTGAAGTTATTGGCATCCCTGGCGGTATAGAGTGCCATTCCGTTGGTTCCCACGGTGCCCACTTTGAGGTTGAACAGGTTATTGGGACCGAAAAGGCTTTGAAACTGGATCCAGGCCTTCAGCGTGGCCCAGGATTCGACCACGCCGATACCGAAATCTTTTGAAATGAAGATAATATCTCCGTATAGGGAAATCGTCTCCCCGATCTTTTGGGCCCAGACCGCTTCCAGCTCTTCCGGAAAAAGGAAAAGCACGGAGTCGTCCCGACTGCCGTCCATGTCCACTTCCATCATCCAGCGGGTAATCAATGAGATGGGCACTCGAGCGGGAATGCTCGAGGGCCAGACCGCTTTGGGCCAGAGCCGCTTGTAAGCCTCATCCCCCATTTCCACCGGCTCCTGCTTGCGGTAGCTCTCGTCGTCTTTAAACCGGAATCCGTTCAGGCGAAAAGCGTCGCCCGCGGCGTTGCGCTTGGGGAAAGCCTCGTGGCAGGTGACGCAACTGGTTCTGTATTCTCTGGAAAAAGCGGGTATGGCTTGGCTGAGGGAAGGTGCCATCAGCGTTAATGAAAAAACGATCCCGGTAAAAATTCCACGGCAAAAATGTTTCATTCTCTCCTCCTTGTCAAAGCATTCGGATGCCGTATGTTTTCTTTCTCGGTTTCAACAGAACCTGTTTCAAGGTCCAACAATCGGCTGTTATTCGTGTATCGTCCAAGAATTCGGAAATAGATGTGGATGGATGCGGCGATCAAGGTCAATGAAAAAAACACGCCGGCAAATATGCCGCGGTAAAAACGTCTCATTTCCTCCCCCTGCACAGACGATTTTCTGCCTTTTTTCTGAAGCAGTGCTTGTCCAGAACCCGTACGTTTAAAAGAATATGCGCCGGTTATTCCTCCGTTTAGTAACCGGTGAGCCTGAAATCGGAAAACACGACCGGATAGGAAACCCAAAGAGAAAACGACCCATAGGCCAGCATCGACATCCAGCAGAGTCGTTTTTGAACCCGGGGAATCTTTTCGGTTAAAGAAGGTCTTTTTCGAAACATTTCGATCACGCCCGCGCCGGCCCCGGCAACAACCCCGGTCAGCAAAAACGCGTATAAAAAATACCCCACACGGTGATATTCCTTCAGTAATAGGCAAAACGGGCAGTGATGGGTGGGAAGCTCGTAGTAATAGAGACAAAAACATGAAATCAGGGCCGCCAGAGACAGGGGAAACACGGCGATGCTCATCAGCCCGTAAAACCAGGGGCACTTGCCGGTTATCCCGCAATAGACACCCACCCCCAGCGTTAGACCCATGGCCCCATAAAACACCTTCGCGATAGTCATGGCAGGCAGATGCGCCATATGCGAGGCGATTCCTTGCCCGTCTTTGCCGAACTGGAAGCCGCAGCAGGATGTGATGATTTCCGGCTTCAGGTCCAGAAGGTATCGGATCTGCAAAACACATTCGGAAGCGAGCAACAGGCAGATCGCCAGGAGAAAAACGTATTTGAACCGGATCAGTGGATAGTCGTAACCCAGGCCGTCGACGTAATTGACGATGAACCAGATGCCGCATAAAAGGAAGCTGCCGATTTTCACTGCCAGGGTGGTGTAGCCGAATGTGTTCACGTTCAGCGTGCCTGCAGCGCACATGGCTCCGGTGAAAAATATATGGAAATGATCGACCATGGCCACAAACATAAAAAGGGAAATCAGCTCGATGGTCATCACATGGTTTAAAATGGTGGAGATCAGGTATGTCTGCCGTTCCAGCGTCAGCTG
>CAYSUA010000092.1:0-13578 GCA_964433795.1 uncultured Desulfobacteraceae bacterium
TAATCCGATTCGCGGACGTGTGAATCTGCCATAGGCAGATAAAACTCGTGCATAAGAGAGCATAACACCGAACAGGGCTTCGAGATTAACAAAACATCTTGGGACACTAGATAGTTCGGCTCTATTGCCGTTGGTTCATGCTGTTCGGTGTAACGCTCCCTAATACACTCAGACAGTCACACGCGCACGAATCAGATCACCTCCAAAGCCTATCCCGGTAAGTCACTTGGGCTTTGTGCATAACCGCATTCTATATTTCAATAATTTTTCCATCTTCCGCCGCCTCGTGGGGAATGTCAGATACCTTTGACAGCATGTCACCGCCCATATGAGTCAGCACGAGCCGCTTGGGATTAATCTGATCCAGATGATTGACTATCGTGGCATAGTTGAGATGGTTTTTCACATTTTTGTCGTAAAAGCAGGCCTCTGCAATGAAAAGATCGGCTTCCCGTCCGACCTCGATCAAATTGTCGGTCCACTCCGTATCCCCAGAATAAGCGACAATGCGGTCATCCACTTCAATCCGATAGGCAAAACAGGAACCTTCCGGCATTCCATGATTGACACCAAAGGGGGTTACGCGGAGTCCGTTTAATATGGCAAGGCGCCGGTCTGTCAGTTCAACGATTGAAAGATCGAATTTCTGCTTGGTCTTGGACGAGCCTTGAAAACCGGTTTCCATGGCTCTCTCGATCCATTCCTTTAACCCTTGCGGTCCTGCGATGGTAAGTGGCTGGGTTCGTTTTGAGATTAACTGTGCATCGAGGATGAAAAACGGAATTCCACCGAAATGATCTGCATGAAAGTGTGTGATCAGTATCAGTTGAATGTCATTCAATGGGGTTCGGTTCGCCTTTAAGGCAACCATTGACGAGGCGCCGCAGTCGATCAAGAAATCCGAATGATCGGCATGGACATAAAAACAGGTGTTAAACCGTCCACCGCTTCCGAATGCATCACCACTTCCGATGAATTGTATTTTCATGTTTTGTAAGGTATGACATTTTCAGGTTTTTGAAAAGTTCTACTAACCGGTTTCTTGAAACCAGCTGGTGAGTTCTCGGGTCGGCTCAATGCGTTTTTCGATTTCATCCAGCCATTTATAAAACTGATCAAAAGGGAACGGTTTTTCAAAGGTCTTGCATCCGAGGTTGTGGGCGCGTCATTTTTTTCACCATGACTTTATAGCAATATCTGATTTTTCAGGGATCGGGATTCTCCGGCGGCAATGGTAAGGATAGCCGGTTTGCCCCGAACCGGGCACTTGTTCTCGCAGATGCCGCAGCCGATGCATTTCTTTAGATCCACAAAGGGAAGCTGAACTTCCATGTTCTTCCCGTCCGGATTTAACATGACTTCTTTTCTCAAATAGATCGCCTTGGGGGAAGTCGGGCAATGTTCCTGACAGACGATGCAGGGTGTATTCCCGGACCAGGGAAGACATCGTCCTCTGTCCAGATATGCAGATCCGATTTTGATGGGCGTTTCGATTTTTTCTTTTGCCGTCATCTCTTTAATGGCTCCGGTAGGACAAACGCTGGTGCATAAGGTGCAGGTATATTCACAATACCCCTGGGTCATAATCAACCGGGGGCTCCAGAATCCGGCCATACCGGCTTCTGAAAGGGTCGGGTTGATCACATTGGTGGGACAGACTTTCATGCAAAGCCCGCACCGCTGACACAGGGTGAGAAATTCTTCTTCAGTCAATGATCCCGGCGGTCGAATCAGGCGCGGATCGGATACTTTATGAATTTGGCCGTCCAGCTTTCCCAAAAGCGGTAACGATATTCCGCCAACCAATCCGGTAAGTACTGTCCGTCTCCCGATATCCGCACGCTTACCAAGCCTGGGTGACCGTATGAATTTAAAAGAGAGCGCATCCTCGGGGCAGATATTGAAACAGTTGAAACAGACCAGGCATTCCGCTGTTTCCCAGTCCTGTCCCGGGCGAGGGCATGCCGCCCCCTGGCAATTTTGAGTGCACATCATGCATTGGGTGCATTTGTCATCATACTTTTCGAGTTTTAAAACCGTGAAGCGGGAAAGAATTCCCAATAGGGCTCCCAGCGGGCACAGGATTCGGCACCAGAACCGGGGGCGAATTCGATTCAAGAAAAGAACAACCAGGAAAAGAAGCCCGATAAACCATGCGGTTTGAAACGCCTGAAAGTCATACCCGAACACCGGGGATACAAAAACCTCCGCCCCATAGCTTAGGAGATTAAAGATTTTGATGTCGCTCTGTGCCAAAAAGTCAAAGACAGCTCGAATGCCGACACCGAGCCCCGGAATGACTGCAAGCGCCACGGAGCGGAAAAGAAAAGAGATGGGATCGAGAAGGCCGGTGAGATTGAGCCCGATGGACGCGCCGATAATCAGCAAAATGAACAGAAAGTATTTAATCTTCTGGCTGGGTTTCTTCTCGTTGGCTTCAATCAACCGCTTCCCTTTGAGGGCCGGGCGAATCCAGGAGACTATATGATGCAGGGTTCCGAAGGGGCAAATGAAACCGCAAAATACCCTTCCGAGTAAAACGGATAATATGATGACGGCAAGTGTCCACAAAAACCCCTCTATGAGAACATGCCCTGAAAGAAGGGAAGATAACCATACCAGAGGGTTCAGTTTGAAGAAAAAAGTCACCGGCTGATCGAGTCTCAAATCCGCATCAGAGGAGAATGCGGATGAATAATCCAGGTATATGTCCTGGGGCAGCCTGCTCTCGATGAGAAGAAAAATAAATAAAAGCAAAAAGAAGGCCTGAGAAATTCTCCTTAGCCAAACCAGATGCCGCGCCTTCACACTGTCACCTTCTTTTGATTCAGTTTTTCAAAGTTATAAGTTCCCAGTCCATGTTTTTGGGCCAACCGGATAAACCCGAGGCTTTTGGGTTTTCGGTTGAAGATCAATGCAGCCTTGGCATCGGCTGCCACAGGGTCATCACTTAAGATCAAGGTGTTTTTGACGGCGACATCGGAAGCACTTCCTCCTGACGGCCCATTTCGGGTCATGATTCGGATGGCATCGATCAATGTTACGGTGGGCTTAAAGAACTGAGCCAGATCGACAATGGTCTGATTGATATCCTGATGCAGGGACCAACGGCTTCCACCAACCGATCCGATCCAGTTTTTCATTCCCAAGGTTAGCGTGGTTAATGAATGATGCTTGGCCACCGGAAGGTTGATCAGTTTGTCTGCTTCGATGGTCGGTACAAATACGGGCCAGACATCCAGGCGGTCTCCACGGATTTTCATCCGGCGCATCAACGATGAACGGGGGTATACCAGATCCGCTCCGGTTTTTTTTGCGATTTTGCCGGCGCCCGAGAGTGCGAAACAACGCCGGGCATCGTGGATGGTATGATCCACAATGCGAACCTTCTTGGCCCCGGCATCCAGGCAAAGCTCAATCACCGTTTCCAACACTTCAGGATGGGTGGTGGCAGCGAGCTGGGGTTGTCTGGCCCAGGAAATATTCGGCTTTACCACCACCACATCTCCCTTTGAGATGAACTGTTTGATTCCTCCGGCTTCTTCAAACACCTTGCGGGTGAGGTCTTTTACGGCATAGCCTTCGGTTTGCCCGATGCCTTCCACAATGAATCGGTTGGATTCGGCTGAAGCGGGCAGCGGGAGTTGTGCGGCTCCGGAAAGTGCAACACCGCCGGATATGACGGCCAGTTTTTTAATCGATTCCCTACGGGTAATGGGTATGTTGAAATTCATTTTTGTACCTCGCTTATTTGCTTTCAGTTTAAATCAAAATATCTTTCTTCCAGCCCATTTTAATCAACTCGATCCGGTCGGAGCTGCTGTTTCCCACATTGAATTGCTTATCCGCCGCTTCTATGTGCCGCGGCGGCGGGCTGATGGGGCGGTATTTCTTGAAATATTCGTTCCGTTTGGCCTGAATGATCTTTGCGCCGACGGCATCGGCTGCAACCGGATCCGTGCTGACGATCAGGCCGCCATAAAACCAGACATAGGTCTTGCTGAAGTGATGAGGCCCCACCCCGTGAAACAGCGGTGTCAGCACCACCAAGATATTGAGTCTGGTTTTGTCTTTGATCTCCGGTCTGTTCCAGATATGGCCCAGCCGTTCACATGCTCTCCCGTGGTATCGCCACGGGGTGGAGACAAACATGATGTAATTTTTTATCAGCGTTCCCAGACCGGACCAGTGATGGGTCCTGAGGGGCCGCACATTGATCAACGCGGTTGCAGTTTTAAATACGGGGTTTCTGCGGATTCCGCGATCGTCGATATCGATATTTTCTTTCTTTACCCCCACATTAATCAGGCGTTTCCGAAGTGCTGCTTCAAGGTGCTCCGGGGTGGGCAGCGGCCCCCAGACGTTGGATTTAATCCCAACGATATCATCAGGGCGGAACAGCTGCTGCCAGGCGGATTTTGAATCCTTTACATCCAGCAGCGCCGTCATTGCCTCGTCCAGGATACTCTCTAAAATACGGCCTTTTACAGAGCCGCCGTCATGGATGACATTTTTATCCCTGATTAAGATCACCCGACTTTTATCTGTCTTTTCCATCGAAGCTTGGGTGATCAGCGGCAGTCCGGCAAGACCGCCCACAGCAAAGCATGATCCGGTTCGGATAAAGTCCCGCCGGGTGATCACCTTTTTTGTGGTACTCATGAGTATTACCGTGTTTTAAGAATCCGGTTATGCAGAAACTTCAAGTCAAGCACCTGCGGCTTTGAAGATAACCTCACAAAAAGATTCACTCTAATGGATCGATGTTAAGAGATGATGAGCTGCTTCACGGGTGTCTGCTTCCAATACGATAATCAGCAATTTGTCTTTTTGCAAAGCGGCAGCCCATTTTCCGTCTTCCAGACGGACCGTGCCGTTTGTGTCTGCATCGGGCAGATAATTTTTATAAAAATTCCGGTTGGCGTCCTTGGCTGCCTTATTGTCCGGATATTCCACGATCAGAAGCTGGGCTTCATGATCGTCCCTTTGATAGCTCGCAAGCACCGCTTCCGTGTGGGAGGAGATGTTCAGGTTGTTTTCATCTGAAATATAGTAGTGGTAGTTTAAAATGATGGGGTGATGCAAATACCGGATGCTTTGCGCCTGCAGACCGTCTTTCGGAAGCTTAAGAAGAAGTTTGGGTTTGTTGCCGGATTCCGTTATTTTTGATGCAACGTTTCGGCCCAGTTCCAGAACCGCCTTTTCAGCTTCTTTGGTTTCTTCTTCCATGTATATGGAGATAAAATACCGGTGCTTCCAGAAACTTAACCATCCAGGCCGGTACCTGCCTTCCTGTCCCACCGCAACAGCATTACCGTCTGTGTCATGGGTGAAAACACCGAAGGCGTCCCGGGGCGAACCCATATCAAAGATGTCCAAAACAATGGCCGGGCCTTTCTCGATACTGTAGCGTCTGGCAAGACATTGTTTCATATTGTAGGCACGGTATACCTCGGCACCACCGTTTATATACTCGAAGATGGATTTTTCATTATATATGTGATCTTCGGTGGAGGCTTTCCAGCCGTTGATTTTTTTCGGAAGGCTTTCTTGTAATGCCCTAAAAAAGGAGTCTGCAGTGGCTGAGGAAGTCATCATAAGCGCTATGATACCGGCTATCGTACTGTAAAGATAGACCCGCCAGGTGGTAACAGTATTCATACTGAATAGTATAAGGGAAATTGGGGCTGTACGCAATCCATATCAGCGTGGAGAAACTGGGGGGTGGTGTCAATATGTGAAATCTTAATTGAGCTAAAAGCTGAAGGCTGAAAGCTCAAAGCCAAGAATAATAGACTGAAAATTAGTTGAGTGCCTGTAGGAATTTTTTGCAGATTTCGTCGATTTTTTCTTTTAAAATCCAGCGGAACACCGCCACCAGATCGTTTTCAGGATTGATCCAGACCACATTGGACCCGGCACCCCTTGCAAAGAAACTGCTTTCAGGCACACTGGGAGCAAGTGTCCTATTGGTGTTTAACCAAAACATATAGCCATATTCCGGATTCTGCTCACTGGGGGATATGGCCTGCTTCATCCAGTTTTCGGAAAGCAGCCGGTTTCCGTTCCAGATGCCGTTTCTGAGCAGCAAATATCCGAAGCGGGCATGGTCCCGGGAATTGATGAACAGCCCCCCGCCCCAGTGTCCGCCGCCGGATACGGACTGAATCTCGTGGCCATCGATTTCTACATAGGAGTTTCGATATCCGTGCCATTCCCAGGTATCGGAGGCGTTGATGGGGTCCATAATATATTCCTTGAGCACACCGGGCAGAGAACGTTTCCAAACTCGCAACAGGGCCAGCGCAGCCCGGTTTACCCGGACATCGTTATATTCGTAATAGGTTCCCGGCTCCTGTAGTTCGCGCTTGGTTCCTTTCTGGGTTTGAGGTCCTTTAATACTGACATCCCGGCCCCGATCGATCCAGTCCGGTTTGTCGAACAGGGTCCCTTCCCATTCACTGGTCTGCTGCAGGAGGTGATGCCAGGTGATTTTATCATTGTGGGGTGGGTCGAAACCTCCGTCATCCACCAACTCTCTGACCGGGGCATGAAGATCGGGTATCAATCCTGTATCATGAGCCAGTCCTGCACAAACAGCCACATAGCTTTTTGATGCACTGAAGGTCATGTCTACCCGCCGGGTATCGCCCCACTCCGCCACAATTCGGCCGCCGCGAAGTATGATACCGTTGGGCCCTCCGTGTTCCGTAATGGGGCCGATGATCTCATTGTACGGGGGTGGTTCGGCCATATGGGCGGTCAAAGGTGTGATGATATCGTTTGCCCAATTGGTTTTACCGGCAATGGCACAGTCAACCGCTTCTTTGAGTTTGTTCGGATCGAAGCCTGCAGCTTCAGGCTCAATCTTATCCCAATTCGGATCTTTTCCTGGAAAATAAGTCATTTTTTCTCCCTCAATAGAGTCTTAATCCTGGAATTTGTATTGTTTATAAGGCACGAAAAAAAATAATATCTTAGTGTCTTGGTGGCTTTGTGGCAAATTGTTTTGGGTACTTTTCCGGCTTGCCCGCCTCCCTCTGGCGGGTTTGTTCGGATTAGGGTATGTAATTCTAATTTTGAGTTGTTGTATCACCAGACAATTTGTCGGTTTCCGCCACGTTAAACGTGTCGTTTAAAGGAATGTTGTCCAGGCGGACCTTCAATTCCTGAACGTATGTTTGATAATCGGACAGTTGTCGTTTTTCCAGCGATTCACCAGACGGCATACGTTCTTTGAGGTGATTGACAACCCTCCAGTTTTTCCAGAAACGAAAATCGAGATGGGAACCGGTTGCGAGGCCCGTACTGCCCACATAACCGATGATGTCTCCGCGTTTGACAGACCCGCCTACTTCAAGTTTCTTTTTAAACCTGGACAGATGAAGGTACTGGCTTTTGTAGACACCGTTGTGCTTGATGATGATATACCTTCCAAGCCGTCTACCGTACCCTTTTTTTATTACCACACCATCACCTACGCTGTGAATCGGCGTTCCCGTGGGAGCGGCATAATCGGTGCCGAGATGGGGTCTATAGGTTTTCAAGATGGGGTGCAACCGCCGTTTAGACGGACGAGACGATATTCTCGAAAATCTCAGCGGTGCTTTCAGAAAAGCCTTTTCCATGCTGTTGCCTGCTTCGTCGTAATACATTCCCCTTCCATCCGGCTCATAATAGAAGGCGTAATAGTCTCTTTTTTTATGATAAAATTTTGCCGCAACAATTCCCCCGATGCCGACGCGAACCCCCTGGGCGAATTCTTCTTCATAAATAAACTTGAAATGATCTCCTTTATTCAGGTGATGAAAATCGATGGTCCATGCATAGACATCGGAGAGCCGCTCTCCCAGCTTGTATTCCAGACCCAGACGTGAAAATGTCTGGCTCAATGAAGATCTAATGACACCGGAGACCTGACGGATTTTCATTTCAATCGGTTTTTTGCCGATATAGACATTTACCGGGTCTCCCAAGTCGTAAACTACATAGTTGATAGGGTCCTGTTCATAAACAAAATAACGGACCGATTTATCGGGATCCGATTGACGGATGATGACATAGGGGTTTCCAGCCTTAAATCTTCGCACGTCAAAAACCGCCTTTGATTTCACTGCAGCGGCGTTAATGACGGAATAGGGGACATGGTGAGTCATTAATATTTTAGCAAGGTTTTGATTTTGTTTGATGGTATCTCTATGAATCTGAAAAGAATCAAACGCAATGCCGTATTTAACGGTGTTGGTATTGACGTAATTTTTAGCGAACGCGATATCACCGGATACTCCGCCGGTTATTAAGATAAATAGAGATGAAAAAAGGAAAAAAGATTGAATCAAAGACCGACCAGAAAAAACTGGATATACCGCTACAGCTCGAACTCCCATTTCACCATTTCCGTTTCAATTTCAATCCGTCGTATCAGCTTCTAACCCGCTGCAAAGCCAAGAGAGTAGAGGCAGGACAAATACCATGTATATGGTTAAGCGATGTTGGTCCGTATACAACATCTTGGGATGAGTTGCAAGGGGTTATGAGTTGTTATTTCAGGAAGGGTGTTGTAGTGGATAAACAGGATGCAAGAAAGAAGTATCATTCAACGCTTGAACTTATCGACCATTGCTGCAACTCACGGGTTCAGTGACGGATTTCAAGTCCTTCTCTTCCCGATTCTTCCAATGATTATGAAGGAACTCGGGCTTTCCAATCTCCAGACCGGCGCCATCGTTTCCGCCCAGGGACTTGCCGTATTTTTGATGCTGATGCCGGCTTCCATGCTTTCAGACTATTTGGGTCGACGGAAAACGATTTTAGCAGTCGGACTTTCGCTGTCCTCCCTGAGTCTTTTCGGTATCGGGACCTTTGGATACAGCTATTATCCGATCCTTCTATTGGGATTTGTTTCCGGCCTGGGTATCAGCACGTTTCATCCGACCGCGACCGCCCTGGTTGCAGAATATTTTGTTTCTCGACCCGGATTTCACATGGGAATATTTAGTCTCGGCGGCAGCATCGGCAACGCCGCCATGCCGGCGATCATAGGGGCAGTAGCCTTGTCTGCCGGCTGGCGGTCCGGAGTTATGGCTGTGGTGCTTCCGGCAATTGTCTTTGCGATTCTGGTGTATATTTTTTTTCCAGAGCATCCCAGAGCACGCCAAAGTGTGAAAGAGACCTTTTCCGGTGTTTGGGAAAAGATACTGCGCAACGGCCCGGTTCTCAAACTCATCATCATTTATTCTCTAAGGGGCATCGGATGTACCGGCATTCTGACCTTTTTCCCGTTTCTCATTGCTGATTCCATGGGTGCGGACGCTCGTACCGCCGGGCTCTTGTTGAGCGTTTACTTTATGATGGGGGCCGCCGGCAAACCGGTGCTCGGATTTCTTTATGATCGATTCAAGGTACCGAAATTGTTGTGTCTTTTGTTTGTGACAGGCTTCGGCATCACCCTGGTGATCATAAAGATAACCGTTTTGCCCCTATTGTTTATCATGATGGGAATGCTTGGAATCGTTACGAATATGAGTCCCATCATCATGACCGCAGCCACTTCGCTTGTGGATGATTCGGTTCGAACCAGCACGGTGGGGATGATCTATACGGCATACGAGCTGCGATTTCTCTCTCCTCTAATCGGGGGCTGGATAGCCGATTCCTATTCTTTACGGGTTTCATTTCTGTTGTTCGCCGCAGTCCTTTTGCTCGGCGGCATGGCATCCTTAATGCTCAAACTCCCGAACAGAACTGACACCTAAATTTGTGTTCACCGTCATTATTTTGTCACCCAACTCCGAATCGGCCCACCTTCAAAGTCTATATTTCATAATCTGATCGGTTCAAGATTCAGGGTTCAGCGTTCAGGGTTGAAAACCTCTGATCGACTACTATCAAAGGATTCTTGTCTTCAATTTGGCTCCAGGACCATCTCAGCCAACGGATTATGTTGGTCATTCTGGTTTGTTATAAGAATTGCTTGCAGTTTAAATTGGTTATAACCTATGAACCTTGAACCCTGAACCCTGAACCCTGAACCTATGTGTTTGTAAGCAAACAGCTTCCTGATTTCAGCGAATTTAAACACTGGCCTGATATTTGCTTATCAAATATTCAGTTTGTTTTGTTTGTTCCATGATGTGTAATGGGTAGAAAAAAAGCCGCGATTTTATGAGATTTGTACTTAGATTTATATTTTTTGTGTTTCAGCCTTTAAATAAGAAAAAGGCAGCCGTTTTACTGGGACTGGTTTTCGGTCTCACATTTACAGGCCTTTCCCTTCCGTTGAACAGCCGGGCGGCCGGCGATCCATTTCCGGTTTATCCTTCCATCCGTCCGAATATTGAATTCTGGAAATCCGTATATTCCCGATATTCGTCAAAACAAGGCATTCTTCACGATAAGCGAAATCTGAATCTCGTCTACGGGGTAATCGTGTTAAGGCATCCTGATGAATACAGAGCCCGAAAGATCAACAGGGAGCGGATCAAACTTGCCAAGAAGAAATATAGACGAATTCTGGAAAGCCTTGCGCACGGCCACTCCCCCCAAACCCCTGAAGCCGCAAAAATTAAAAAGCTGTTTGGGCCAAAGACAAAAAAATCCGATTTCCGCCGGGCGGCCGGGCAGATTCGCTGTCAGACAGGGTTGAAGGACCGGTTCCGAAAAGGGATCATGCGATCCGGAGCCTATTTGAAAAAGATCCAACAAATTTTCAAACAGAAGAGACTGCCCACAGATCTATCCTATCTTCCCCATGTGGAATCATCCTTTAATCCGAGTGCATACAGCAAATCTGGAGCCGCCGGCATCTGGCAGTTTGTCCGATCCACCGGAAGGCGATATATGCAGGTGAATTACGTGGTGGATGAACGCCGAGACCCCATCCTTTCATCTTATGCTGCTGCCCGTCTGTTGAGAGATAATTATAAAAGACTTGGATCCTGGCCCCTTGCCCTTACGGCTTACAATCACGGGGCAAACGGGATGGCCAGAGCAAAGCGGATCAACGGTGGTTATGAGGCGATATTCAAACATTATAATGGCCGCAGGTTTAAATTTGCATCAAGAAATTTCTACTCTGAATTTCTCGCTGCCCGGGATGTTGCAAAAAATTATCAGAAATATTTCGGTAAGTTGAAATTTGAAAAACCTGCAGCATACACTGTAGTGAAATTGCCCGGTTATGTGAATGTCATACAGCTTTCAAACCATCTGGACGTGAACGTGGAAAAAATCCGTCGTCTGAATCCTTCCTTGCGGAAACCGGTTTTCCGGGCGGAGAAATACATACCAAAGGGATTTGACCTGCGATTGCCACCGAAAATAAGCCGAAAAAAGACATTGACCACCGCCGGTATTCCTTCCGAGCTTTTCCGGTCAAAACAAAAGCGCAGCAGGTTCCACCGTGTGGCAAAGGGAGATACAGCCGGCAAAATTGCAAGGTTGCACAGCGTTTCGATTCGGGAGTTGGTCAGAGCAAACAATCTGAACTCCCGGGCCAAAATCTATGCTGGACAAAACCTTGTTATCCCGGCAGCCGGGAAGACCTCTCGAGTTACAACTTCAAAGAAACCGGTTAAAAAAAAAGTGGTGGCAATAAAGGAAAAGAAACCGGTTAAGGCGACTGCTCGGATAAACTCCCAAAGGCCGCCACCAACGCCGGAACCGGAAGTAAAGATAAAGATTAATCCCCGAGTGGTTTCGGGTGATTTCAGGGTGAAACGTGAAAAGAAAAAGGGTGCGCACACTGGTGTGATCCGTGTGGCGGTGGCCGAAACCCTGGGTCATTATGCCGATTGGCTTAAGATGTCCACTCAATCTATCCGGCGAATAAACGGTCTCCGATACGGACAGGTATTGAGGATCAATCAACGGGTCAAAATTCCATTGAACAAAATCACCAAAACGGAGTTCGAGGAAAAAAGGCTCGAATATCACCAGGAGATCGTTCAAGATTTTTTCAATGTGTTTCGTGTGAATCAAGTACAGACCTATCGCATTAAAAGAGGCGATAATATCTGGAGTCTCTGCAAAGAAGATTTTGAAGTGCCCCTCTGGTTGTTTCTGAGCTACAATGAAGGGCTCGATCTGAATGAGATAAAAGCTTCACAGCCGGTGAAAATGCCGGTTGTCGAGAAAGTCACGTCCAGTTAGTTTCCAAGCATCGCCCTCCTTGACTGAGCCTTACGATTCCCTTATTGTCTATCCATAAATGGCCATTTTCTCGCTGAGCGGCGTTCTCCGCGGATTTTCGGCTGCGGCGTACAGGAAGTACGCCTCACCGAAAATCCTTGCCTGTCCCGCCATAGCCTGTTTTATGAGGCGACGGCGGATGCGGCCCCCGTCATACGACGGGATTTCACATCTGATTTGAAGATGGATGTATTCAACTTGCTCAACGAAAAAAGGACTCATTTATGAATTGAATACCGATTGTGTCAATGAAGGAGGCAATCACATGAGTTGGATTGAGCGGCAGTTGCCTAAAGGAGATGAAATATTTCTCGATCATGTGGGCTTTTTTGTGGAGGATATCGAGGCGATTGGAGGGGTTCTTAAACGAGTCGGGTTTACGCCGACCCCGGTCAACATCCATTACAACTCGGATGAAAAGGGGCGCCTGACAAAGAGCGGAACGGCAAACCGGCTCTGCACATTCAGGTTCGGATATATTGAGGTGCTGGGGGCGGTAGCCGATACTCCGCTTGCAGACCGGCTCAAGGCAGCGCTTTCCCGATATTGTGGTCTGCATCTCCTGGCCTTCACCCATGAGAATATGGAAGAACAGCGAAATCGGATTTTAGCGGCCGGTTTTGATCTACAGCCAACCGTTCGACTCCGAAGACCCATCCAGACAGCTGAAGGTGAAAAAACCGTAAGTGCAACGGTCGTCCGGGTGAAACCGGGCGTCATGTCCGAATCCAGGGTGCAGATGCTCACCCATGAGACGCCGGAGCTGATCTGGCTTGAAGATTATTCAAACCATCCGAATCAGGCGGAAGCGTTGACCGATCTGTTCCTTATTTCAGACGAGCCCATGGATAAAGCGGATCAGTATGCGCGATTTACAGGCGGTTTAGTCCTGCAGGAGGATGATTTGTGCGTGGTTTCATTACCCAGGGGGCGGATGACATTCTCGTCTCCGGATACGGCGAGTAAGATTTTTCCAGGATTAAATATTCCTTCACTTCCTTACATTGCAGCCCTATCCATTCAAAGCGGCGATCTCGAGAAGACAATTCGGTTTTTGCAGTCGCAGGGTATTAAACCGGTTTCAGTAAACAACACTATGGTTTGTATCAGCCCGAAGGAGGGTTTAGGAGCGTATCTGATTTTTCATGCGCACAGAATCGGAATCGATTCGGTCTGGAATCGGATATCCCCTTGAGCGGATAGGCCCGGCGGCAAATAAATATGGATCATCTCCAAAAGAGTTGAAGTCATTTAAAAGAGCAACCAGTTGATCCCTAATGGCTGCGATTGAAAATATATATTTTAGCCGCAGACACACACAGACATACGCAGAAAATAAAGATTTTTTGCCTGGGCGACTTGCCCAGGCAAAAGCTTCAAATGCCTTTC
>CAYSUA010000093.1:0-13559 GCA_964433795.1 uncultured Desulfobacteraceae bacterium
TTGCTCTTTAAAAGGAAGAGAAATGGAATTGAATCTTAGTCCAAATTCTGCAGCTGCTTCCCTATACGGCAAACTTCAAGTAAAAGAGAAGTATTATTGCAATTTTGGTGTAAATCCAGAGTATATCGATTTGATTCGAAGCGGTCCTATCAGCATTGTGGGTTCAGACAATGAAGGAGAGATAAGAGTTCTTGAATATCCCGGTCATTCATTCTTCATCGGGACTCTTTTCGTTCCTCAAGCCTTGTCGACAGAAAAGAATCCACACCCGTTGGTAACTGGATTCTTGCAAGCAATTATGAAGAATAAAATCACAGAACAAGCCAGTGCACCAGGCGCCAAAAGCCCGGGCAATTCACTGCCGCCTGGCACACCCTGCGCATAATCTACGTCAGTTTGAAACGCAAATCCGTATCGGCAAACTATCCCGCGGTTGAAATTTAATTTAACAGTTGTTCTTGATTCGAGTTTCTTAACTATTGCTGATTTGCGGCTTCATGCGATGCTTCACACTTCCCTTTTCTTAACAGTACAAAATGTATTCCAATTGAAGAATTTGGTCCAAAAAAAATCAAATAGATTAATGGTCAATGAATAGGTTTTATCCGCTTTCACTATTCAATATGTCTATTGCGCCTTCAAGGAGGAGATCGTCGTGGATGAGTGCGCGCACG
The DNA here is from genome assembly GCA_964433795.1 of uncultured Desulfobacteraceae bacterium. Lineage (GTDB taxonomy): Bacteria > Desulfobacterota > Desulfobacteria > Desulfobacterales > SURF-15 > DUZK01. Next base: position 675 of record CAYSUA010000093.1, read on the forward strand.
GCCTTTATGAGGGGCAGGGGGCGTTGGCTCTGCCAGATGTTGCGGCCCATGACGATCCCCGCCGCGCCGCCATCCAGGGCGCCACGGATCATTGAGAGCGTCTCCTCATCGGTTTCGCACTTAGGCCCTCCTGCGATGGCGATGGGGACGGGACAGCTTGAGGTGACCTTGTCGAAATCCTTTGCCGTGTAATAGGTCTTAACGATGTCTGCGCCATGCTCGGCGGCGACCCGTGCGCCCAGGGCGATGAACTTAGGGTCTTCCTTTTTCTCCTTGTCCTTGCCCACCGCGCATACGCCCACCAACGGCATCTCCCAGCGCCGACATTTTTCTGCCACCCGAGACATGGTCACAAGCGTATCGTGCTCATTGACCGTGCCGATGTACGCTGAGAAGGCGACCGCATCTGCCGAGAGCATGAGTAATTCCTCGACCGAAGCGGTCTGACGCTCAAGGGTAATGTCAGGCCCTGCAATGGTGGCTCCTCCGCTGGCGCGTAGAATGATTCCCGTTTGCCCTTGGGGGTCATAAACGTGGGTGAAAATTCCCTTGGTCATCAACCAGGCGTCCGCATAGGGTTCGAGCAATTCGAATACTTTGGCGGGGTTTTCCAGACCGGTCATGGGGCCGAGCGCCATGCCATGGTCAACCGCAACGATAAGGCCGCGACCGTCTTTAGGACTCAGTATCCTGGAAAGCCGATTCGTTTTTCCCTTCATAATTATTGTTCTCCTTAATCGAACAGGATTATGGTTTTAAGCGCTTCACCCTTCTTGATCCTTTCCACCGCGTCGAGTATGTCGTCCAGGCCGCAGCGCTCGGAAATGATTTCCGATACGCGTTTTGCGTTCTCCTTCACGAACGCAAAGGATCTCTTGTAATTATCGAAAGAAGCGGCAAACGTTCCGGTGAGAATCACCTCTCCGTAGTGTAGCCAGCGTGGATCGACAGCTATTGTTTCGCCTTTGGGAGTCCCGCCGAAGATATTGAATACGCCACCGTTACGCACCAACGGTAATGACCGTTCCACGACACTGGGTGATCCCACCGCGGCAATAACAATATCCGCACCGAACCCGGTCAGCTCTTGCACCGCTTCCGCCATATCCGTTTTTCCGGGATTCAAGATGAAGTCAGCGCCAAGTTTCTTGGCCTTGGTAATCCGTTCCTCGCTCAGATCCGATGCGATTACGCTCGCTCCGAGCGCCTTGGACACTATGATATGCATCAGCCCCAGGGGCCCGCAGCCGATGACCAGTACGTTGTCGCCGGCCTTTGTTCCGCAATGCTCCGCAGCAGACAGGCAGCAAGCGAGCGGCTCGATCATTGCAGCCAGATCAAATGGCATGTCATTGATGTCCAAAATACCTCCCAGCGCCACGATACGCGCAGGAACAACCACATACTCGGCGAAACCACCATCCGCACCGTGCGCCAGGCCGTACTGTTTGTGACACAGGCTGTGTCGACCCTGTTTGCAGAAAAAGCATTCGCCGCATGCGGCGATGGGATAAACTGCAACTCTTTGACCGATCTCAAAGCCGGATACATCTTCCCCGAGTGAGTCTATTACACCTGCGACCTCGTGGCCCAAAATGGTCGGCAACTCTTTGGGCAGGCCCATGCCACCGAGTATCTTGACATCCGTCGCACATACGCCCGAGCTTTTAACCTTGATCCGTACTTCGCCGGCACCCGGGTTTGGAATCGGCGCTTCTTCTATTCTGATATCATTTTGACCATATACGACAGCAGCCTTCATCAGTTGTCTCCTTTGATTTTTGCTTGGGCGGCTTTAAAATTCTTTATCAGAGATCGCACCTTCTCCGGGTCCTTTTTGCCTTTCGTAGCCTCCACGCCGCTGCAAAGATCAACCCCGTATGGCCGAACCGTGATGAGCGCACTTTCAACATTTTCCGGCCCGATCCCCCCGGCGAGGAAAACCGGCACGGAAACCTTCTCGATCAGCTCGGCTACCGCGTTCCAGTCCGCAACCTTGCCGGTGCCGCCCATACGCGTAAATCCTTCGCTGGTATCGACACTGTCAACAAGCAGGATGTCCGCGCCAGCCTCCACGTATTCCTCGGCCGCGGCTTGATCGGTTGCGATCGGAAGATGGAGGGTCTTCCAGATTTGGCACGAAACGCTTGATTTAAGCTTTCTTAGAAACTCCGGTGACTCTCGGCAGAGCAGTTGCAGGGCAAAAGGCTTTATTTCACGGGCAACCTCCCGGGCTGTTTCAAATTCAGGCTCACAAAGCAAAACGACCACACGTATATCCGATGCTGACGCGACCCCACGCGCCTGTTCGAGAGAAAGGCTTCTTTCCGAAAAGCTCACGTCAACAAGGACGCCGCAGTAGTCAGCACCGCAATCGCTTATTAAGCGAGAATCCTCAACATCGGCCACGCCGCAAATCTTGAGTCGTGGCTGGTATGTATCCATTTTACCGTTCTTCCTTGATCTGCATACCGTGGTTATTGGCTTTGGTCAGAATGGCCTCGCCGCCCCCGTGGGAGGCCAGCCACTCTTTTGCCTTCTGCCGGAGTTCGGACAGGTCCTGGCCAAAGGCATACAACGCAGGTCCCCAGCTGCTCATACCCGCGCCGATGGCGCCATTGTCCTTTAGGAACCGGAGGCAGTCATGAAGCAGCTTTGTCTGGGCCCGATACTCGAAAACCTTGAATCCGATCTGCTGAAAATCCTCCATCGCCTTGCCGAACATTTCGAGGTCTTTTTCGATAACAGCCGGCATCATTTGCATCATGAGTATGTGGCACATCTCTTGGACCTGTTCAAGCGGTATTGGGCAGACTACCTTGAAAAGCGTAACCTCCCGCAGACCGCTGGTGCCTTCGCCAAGCGGCACCACGACGAGAATATCCCAGTCAGGGAAGTCGTAGCGGACAAGGATGGGGGGTGGCTGTATATCGGTGGAGGCGCCCGACGGCATGTATTCGCTTTTGCTGTTTTCTCCTCGGCGAAAGTGGTGACCCGCATCGATAATAAAGCCACCCGATCGGATGGCCTCAACACCGATTCCGGATGTGCCTCCCCTTCCGACCAGACCGGCAAGCTCCGGAGAACCCTTGTCAAGGCCATAGATCATGCTAAAAGCATGGGCCGCGCCCACAAGTGTCTGGGTCGCGCTCCCAAGTCCTACATGGGGGAGGGGCCGCGCCCTTACGTTGAGATCTATGCCTCCCAGATCGTAGTGTTCGCGCACTTCCTTGAGCGCAACCACTATCCGGTCAATCATTTCCGGATCGTCCTTGCACTCGACCTTTATGTCATCCCCCTTTTTTGCCTCGATCAGGGTGTTGGGAGAATCAAGGGCCAGGCCAACTCCGCCGTCTATTCTCCCGATCTCACCGTTCATGTCGATAAGGCCGAAATGCAACCTCGCGGGCGTGCTAATCACCAAACTGTCCATAATTTTCCCTCCCATTTCATTAAACGTTTTAAAAGACCCAAAACTTATTGAGATGTTATATGCTAGATGAAATAAGAAAAACTTAACCACTTTATTAAAGAAGACATCAAATCCCAATTCCCCGTTACATATGGAAATAGGGGAAAGCGATAGAAATAAGAGGTGCTTCGTCAACTGGAACACGAATATTATCGGCGGGGAGAAATCCCTTCCAAAAGGTTGTTGACCTCATGGAAAACGAGAGGGGCGCTCTATTTACTAACTCCAAAAGCCGTATATTTCAGGGGCCATGCCTTGATTTGGCAAGAATGCCAGCGCAATCGACGAAAACTTATGTACTGCGAATTAAGATTTCGGTAACATATTCTATATTTATTGCAATTGTCAATACAATGGTCTGATATCCACATGGAAAAAAGAATTAAAAAACAGTGATCTTACCATCACAAAGGAGGGGAAGGTTAACGGTATCTATTTTCAAAGCTAAAATGTTACCGGGAATCAACTCCATAACGATAGCGTACAGAAGCTAGTCATTTCTCAAGAGCTTCTATTGAAACCCGGCCTGCTTAATTTCAAGACCCATCAATGAGTAAAATATTAAATGCTGAAAGGAGTTGTCGAACCAATTAACGTCGGTTTTTCCAAGATTGACATGGTAGTCCTCCTCTCATATAATCGCCACCACTGCTAGAAGTCATTGTCAGTTTGAACGGAGCAGATACTTCTGAGTGGATTCAAAAAACTCCAATGAAGATAAATTGGAAGATCCTGCGCCCAAAATGATAATGACCTAATCATGGCACTCATGGATGACAACACCGGAATCAATTGAAAAAAGGAGGTATGCGTAATGACCACACTGCGGGATGAAGTGATGATAAAAGGGATGCGACTTCGCAACAGGATTGTTTTGCCGCCGTTAACAACGAATTACGGCAGTCCGGAAGGGCTCGTCACGGATGATATCATTCAGTTCTATGTAGATCGCTCGAAGGATATTGGGCTCGTCATTGTTGAGGCCACAGCGGTACGCGCTGATGGTCGTATCGTTCCGGGCGGTTTGGGACTATGGGAGGATGGGCAGGTGGCCGGCACGGCGCGTCTTGTCGATTCCATCAAGGAGCTGGGTGCGGCTACAGCCGTTCAGATCAATCACGCCGGGGCTCGGTGTGTACCTAGAGGTGGGGAATTGCAAGGGGCCACACCCTCGGGGTTTGCTTTCAAACCTGATGTTGCCCCGCTAACAATGAACCCCTCTCAGATCGATCAGGCGGTGACCGATTTCGCAGATGCAGCGGGCCGGGCGGCAGAAGCCGGATATGAAAGTGTGGAGATCCACGGCGCTCATTTCTATTTAATCAGTCAGTTTCTTTCCCCACTCACGAATCAGCGGGATGATCGCTATGGCGGTGATGCTCGTGGAAGAGCCACTTTTGCACTTGAAGTGGTCAGAGCCATAAGAGAAAAGCTCGGACCGGACTATCCCATTATCTTCCGCCTCAACGCCGTGGAGAAAGCAGAGGGCGGGCAAACCTTGGAGGATGCCCTTGTGGTGAGTCGACTGTTGGCCGACGAGGGGGTGGATGTCCTGCATGTCTCCCTGATCGCCCAGAGCTCGTGGAAGGAAATTGACGGCCAACGCTATCTTGCCGGTAGTTCAGCCCTTCCAAAAGAACAACCATCCGGTGCGAATATTCCTCTTACCCAGGCGGTCAAGGATGCGGCGGGTGTACCCGTGATTGCGGTCGGCAAACTTGCGGATGGGGAACTGGCCGAAAAAGCAGTGCGCGACTCGAAGATTGATATGGTTGCCATCGGGCGCCAGATGATTGCCGATCCCGATACCGTAGGAAAGATCCTTGCCGGAAAGGAGAGCGAGATCATCCGCTGTGAGGAGGACATGGCTTGCTTTGGCACCATCGGACAGGGCAAGCCCATGGGTTGCAAAGTGAACCGGAATCTTCCCGGATCACGTCAACCCAAATAAACCTGGAAGACCATAAGGCTTGAAATGCTGGAGGCGAATTCATGACACAAGTTTCATTGGATGAAAAATTTAAACGTGCTGCAAGTGTTATCTGTAAACAAGGTATGTTTACTTTCCCGGTAAGTGATACGGCCATTACGATTGTTAAGAAAGTTATCGGCGAGTATGCAGATGAGCTCGATTTGATCTATGCGTTTCGTGATGCGCCCTCACAAACCGTGGATCAGCTCAGAGAGTCAAGCGGCATGATGGAGGAAAAAATCCAAAAGCTGGCGACAAATTTAGCGAAGAAAGGATTAATTTTCAATCAGCCTAACTCCTCCGGCATCATGGTATACAGAATTTTGCCGCTTATGATGGTGGGGCTCATGGAATATAAATTCATGGTGGAACTGAAAGGAAGCAAGGAGGAGCGAGAGCTTGCCGTGCTTTTTGAAACGCTTCTAAATGAACTAAAGGATCAGACACAAAGCAATCTTGCCAAGCTAAAGCCGATCTTTGAAACTGCACCGGCACTTGATCGGACCATTTCAACCAGAAAAACGGAGGACGGAAAAGAGATTAAAGTGCTCCCCATCGGCCAACCCATAGACATTGCCGATGAATTTGTCCTTCCCAGCCAAACCGTAGAAGAAATTATAAACAAGTTTGAAGATATTGCAGTAGGATACTGTTTTTGCAGACAGCGGCATAAGTCGCTTGGAAATGAATGCAGCACCCAGGCCCCGACCATGAACTGCTTCACCTTTGGCAAGTCTGCACGCCATACCGTTTCTAACGAGTTTGCCAAAAAAGTTGATAAAAAAGAAGCTCTCAAAATCCTTAAAGAGGCAGAAAGTGCAGGCCTTATCCACAAAGCCTTTCATCCGGCTTCAAAGGAATCAAAACCGGAAACCAGTATATGCAACTGCTGTAAAGATTGTTGTGATGTGTTTAGACTATGGCGGGAAGGCACCCTGCCGCTAATCAATTCAACCTACCATCTTTCTCTGATTGACCGAGAAGCCTGCTCCGGATGCGGCATTTGCGTGGATTGGTGCCCTACGGAGGCTATTTCATTAGATGATGGCGGGCCGGCACAACGGGATGAAAGCGCATGCTTGGGTTGCGGGGTTTGCGCCAGGTTTTGTCCGGAGGAAGCGATTTCCCTCAAAGAAGAATTGAGAAAGGTTTTCATCATGCCGCCTCAATTACGTGCATCCTCGTAAGTTTTTTGTTTGGGAAAACTCATTTCTCTTGGTGCTATACGAAGGTCGCATGCCTGTTGTAATCGTCATACCCCGATGATACAGTGACATATGAATAGAGGTATGCCGCTTGAGGGCGCCTCGTTGAGAATAAGGAATTTGTATATATCACCTATAACCGGAGGCATCTGAATGCAATTAGTAAATAAAAGTCTGGAAAGTCTTGTTTTGTCCCTGTTCATCACGCTTGTTTTGACAACAACCCTTTATGCAGAGAATAAGGAAAATGCCGCTGTCGTTAATGGCTCAGTCATCACGCAAGACCAATTTGACAATGAAATGGTCCAGGTTAATCAAGAATTTCTCAAACAGGGCAAAACTCCCACAGATTCACAGCTCAAGGAAATCAAAAAAACAGTGCTTGAGACCCTCATCAATCGGGAATTGCTGTTTCAGGAAAGCCAGAAAACCGGGATTCATATAACGGAAGAAGTAATTCAGGATCAACTAAAATCCGTTAAAAAGCGGTTCCCGAATCAGGAAGAGTTTGAAAAAGCGTTAAAACAAATGAAACTCACCGAAAACGACGTCAAATCGCAGATTAGTCGAGCGATGGCCATAAGAGAGTTGATTAATAAACAAATTATTCAAAATATTATGATTCCCGATCAAGAAAGCAGAATTTTCTACGATACCCACCCAGAGGCTTTCAAACAGCCTGAACAGGTTAAGGCCAGCCACATATTAGCAGAGGTTAAGCCGAACGCCGAAGAGTCGAAAAAATCCAAAGCGATGGAAAAAATTAAGAAAGTTCAAAAACAACTGGGTGAGGGTGACGAATTTGCCGAGTTGGCAAAAAAGTATTCAGATGGTCCGAGCAAAACCAAAGGGGGAGATCTGGGCTACTTCAAACGCGGACAAATGGTCAAGCCGTTTGAAGATGCTGCCTTTGCCCTGGAACCGAATCAGGTAAGCGATATCGTTGAAACGGACTTCGGTTATCACCTGATAAAAGTATTAGATAAAAGACCGGAGCGGGTTCAGCCCTATGAGGATGTGAAACAGAGGATCAATACTTACCTCGCAAAGGAGAAGGAGAAAAAAGAAATAAATGTTTATATAGAGGGACTTAAGAAGAATGCTGAAATTCAAAGATTCTTATAATCAAAGACCTTAAACCGGACAAGCCGGTTGGAACGAAGTGGAAATCCCGATTTATCGGGGAACCTGATTGAATATTGATTATTGAAGATTGAATATTTGTTGAATCGCTCGCGCAGCGCAGGCGCTTGCGCCGCGTGTCGCTCTATCGTTTTAATATAAATTGATAGATTTCCTTCAATTTTCAATATTCAATCGAAAATACTCAATTGTTAAAGATAGAGAAAGCATGCCAATTATTGTTTTGCCACTAAATGCACAAAAATTACGAAGCGCCTAAAACAGGAACGATTCCATGAGCCGGGCGAAAGCGGGAGATGTTGTAAGAGTTCATTTTACAGGGACCCTGGATAATGGCAATATCTTTGCGTCGACAAAGGACGTTGAACCGCTTGAGTTTACAATCGGAGGCGGCTCTACATTTCAAAAGTTTGAGGAAGATATCATTGGAATGAAAGCCGGGGATACCAAGAAAATAACCGTAGAGCCTGATGATGGGTTTGGTCAGCGCGATGACAATCTGGTTTTTAAAGTGGATAAAGAAGGGGTGCCACAACAATTCATGCTGGAAGTTGGAAAGACACTGCAGGTGAAGCAAGAGAATGGAAAGGTTGTCGACATATTAGTCACAGAAGTCGATGACGAAACCATCACGCTAGATGCGAACTATCCTTTGGCCGGTAAAACCTTGACATTTGATGTGAAACTGATGGAAATCGGTTAACCCCATTTCCCAAGAAATTGCGATCCGCCAAAATCGAACCACTGTCAAATTAATTGTCAGATTGTGATATTATCCTTCACTCGATAACGTCGTATAGGAGGATCTGCGCATTCCCTCTTGGAATCGATTGACACCGATCTCTCAATACGATACCCGAATAAACAGATTCAGAGGCTTTTAGATCGGCCTATGTCGTGCGGTTTAGTGTTCAAAGACCCGCAATCAGCTTTTCGCAATGAACCGATTCGCTGAAAGCGAATTCCGATAAGCGAGGAAGAGAAATGAATTGGAATACCTTACCCTATACTCAAGTCGCATCGAGTCCATGGGACATTCAGATATTGTCGCGATGCTGAAACTGGCCGAACAGCCCGAAGTCATCTCCTTTGCCGGTGGGCTTCCCGATCCGACAACTTTTCTTCTGGAGGAAATAAAAGATCTCTATGAGGAGGTTCTCGCCCAAAAGGGACGAGCCGCCTTGGGCTATGGACCCACAGCCGGCATAACCCCATTTCGAGAATGGCTGGCAGAACATATGACGCGGTTAGGCAGACCCTCGAACGTAGAAGAATGCATGGTGACAACAGGCGGTATTGCGGCTTTTGATCTAATCTGCAAAATTCTTCTGAATCCTGGTGATGTGGTCATCGTGGGTGAACCCGACTACCTGGCGACCTTACAGGTGATTAGAACCTATGAAGGTCACTTCGCCGGAGTTCCCTTAGATGATAACGGAATGCAGCCGGATGCGCTGAAATCAACGTTGGAAGACCTGCGGCGAGAATCATTGCGACCCAAGTTTATCTACTTGATTCCTTCATTTCAAAATCCATCCGGTGTTACGCTTTCTGAAGAGCGCCGAAAAAGAATTCTTGAAATAGCCGTTGAATATAATGTGCCCATTATTGAAGACGAGGCATACCGTGATCTGCGATTTGAGGGTGAAGCACCGCCGTTGCTCGCGTCACTGGATCCGGAAAACGTTATTCATATCAATACTTTTTCAAAAATATTCAACCCGGGGGTGCGCATCGGTTGGGTGACCGCTCCCCAAGAATTTATCGAAAAACTGGTGCTGGCCAAGCAGAGTCAGGATCAATGCTCTACAACCATCGGACAATATGCAGCTTTAGCATTCGCTTCAAAGGGATTGATTGAGAAGCAGAAGATCAGGGCTGTTGAGATTTATCACCGGAAAAGAGATGCGATGTTGGCCGCAATGGAGAAGCACTTTCCTCAACGTGCGGACTGGACAAAGGCACAGGGCGGTTTTTACACATGGGCGACCTTGCCGAAGGAAATTGATACCGAGGCGCTTTTGCCCAGGGCAATCGCGGACGCCTCCGTTGCATATGGTGCCGGTCCGTCTTTTTACCACAATCGCTCGGGAAAAGAGAACATGCGGCTGTGTTACAGTTACGTATCTGAATCACAGATTGAGGAAGGGATTCGGAGGCTTGGACATCTATTGTCCGAGATCCTGGCTATTCACTAAAGCCAATTGACTGAATAGAATAGGCGTTGAAGGTGAGCCGATTATCTTCAGCGCCGAGACTGCTCAATTTGGGCTTTTGGGATAACCATAATAAAGATTTATACCCGGAGTCAAAATGAGTCAGACATACCCGATGGCCGTTGTAAAGACAGCCGGGAAAGTAGAATTTGAGAACCGATCGGTACCGGAACCGATTACCGGACAGGTTCTCATCAAAACAAAAGCAGTGTCGATCTGTGGCAGCGATGTCCACACATTTAACGGCAAGCACCCCTTTGCACCGCTACCGGCCGCCCTCGGCCATGAGTTGTCCGGTGAGATTGTTCGTATCGGTGATCATGTAAATCGACTCAAAATCGGTGACCGGGTAGTTCTCGAGCCGGTGATCTCCTGCGGTCATTGCGATTTCTGCCAAAAGGGCGACTATAATCTTTGCGTCAACATCAGCTTTCATCACCGCGAGGGCCAGGGGGCGTTCATCCCCTACTTCGTTGCTGAAGAGAACAGGGTTTTTAAACTGCCGGATAGCATCACTTTCGAAGAAGGCGCGCTGGTGGAGCCTTTGGCCGTTGCCGTACATGCCGTAAAAAAAGCCGGAATCATTCTGGGAGACCGTGTCGCTGTTTTCGGGGCCGGAGCCATCGGACTGATGATTTTGGTGCTGGCCAGGCTTCAGGGAGCCGTCGCCGTATATGCTGTGGATGTTCAGAGCTCGCGGCTGGAAAAAGCCGGAGACTTTGGGGCGGCCGGGGTTTTCAACAATGCCGGCGGCACGGCGGTTGAGGAGATCGTTCATTGCACCGCGGGGCTCGGGGTGGATGTCTCTTTTGAAGCCGTCGGCCTCCAGGCTACGCTCGTTCAGGCTTTACAGGTTCTCAAGAAAGGGGGCCATGCCGTGGTGGCCGGCCTCAATTCTCAACCTGAGGTAATGATTCCGTCGAACATTTTTGTACAGAAAGAAATATCGTTAAGCGGCACCCAGGGATACTGCCGGGACTTTCAAACAGCGCTGAGCTTGCTTGAAAACGGAGATGTGGATCTATCACGATTTATTACCCACACCCTGCCCTTTGATTCGTTGCAGGAGGGATTCGATCTTTTGACTCAGCCGGACAACGATGCGTTGAAAGTTGTTATCGTTTTTGATTAGAGGAGATCTAAATTGGATACCTACAAAAAGAATATAGAATTCATGCAGCAACCTGAAAATGCGCGCTCGCGGGCACTGCTCAAGGGCATGGGGTATACCACCGCTGAGCTCAAAAAGCCCCGGATCGGCATTGCAAACTCATGGGGTGAGACCAGTCCCGGTCATTTTCATCTCAGAGGCGTTGGAGACGCCGTCAAGGCAGGCGTCTGGCAGGCGGGCGGCACGCCGTTTGAATTCAACAGCTTCGCACAGTGCCCCATGGATATCGGAAAACATGGTATCCGCTATGATACGGCGACTCGGGATATTGTCGCTGCCGAGATCGAAGCGGCAACATTTCTTCATATGTTCGACGGATTGGTAATGATCTCCTCCTGTGATAAAAATGTTCCGGCCAATCTCTTGGCTGCCTGCCGGTTGGATATTCCGGTAATCATCGTCACCGGTGGTCCCATGCTCGCCGGACGGCAAAGGGGTGAAGACACCGACACCACCACCTTGGATGCGGCCTGCTGGGCATACGGAGTCGGTGAAACCCCGATTTCCATGGATGAGATGGATCGCCTTGAAGACTCCGTCTGCCCGGGCCCCGGCGCCTGCGCGCTTTTGGGGACGGCAAATACCATGCAGTGTCTCGCGGAAGCCATGGGTTTGTCGCTGCCCGGTGTCGCCACCACCCCGGCAGTCGCTGCCAAAAAGCTGCGTCAGGCAAAGGCGACGGGACAGCAAATTATGACGCTGGTGGAAAAAGGAATTACGTCTCATCAGGTTATTACAAAGCAGAGTTTGTCCAATGCGATTCGGGTACTTCATGCCATCGGCGGTTCGACCAATGCAATCATCCATCTTTTGGCCATGGCGTATGAAATGCGATTCGATGAAAATATCGATCTCGGGTTTATTGAAAAGCTGGGACAGGAAACCCCCTGTATCGCCAATGTTCGGCCAAGCGGGCCTTATACGGTGGAAGACTTCGATGAAGCAGGCGGCATTCAAGCCATTATGAAAAAATTGGCCGGTTCCCTTTACAAAGATGCGATCACCGTAACCGGTAAAACAGTGGGAGAGAATCTTGAGCCGATCAGAGAAAAAGACTCTCAGGTTATCAAACCCCTTGAAGATCCGGTATCAAAAGGCGGTTTGGCGGTGTTGAGCGGCAGCCTGGCCGAGTCTGCGGTGGTCAGGCCGACGGTGGTTGTCGAGGAGATGAAACAGCACAAAGGCCGAGCCAGGGTATTCAACAGCCAGGAGGATGCTTTGGAGGGTTTGCGAAAGGGAAGTGTTAAGGAAGGAGATGTGGTCGTCGTTCGATTTGAAGGACCCAAGGGCGGACCGGGTCTTACCGAAGTGTTCAAGGTGATCGGGTTTATGAGAGGATTGGGTCTGGAGGCGAAATGTGCGCTGGTCACGGACGGAAAAATTTCGGGATTCGCCAAGGGGCCCTTTATCTGCCAGGTAACTCCGGAAGCCGCCGAGGGCGGGCCATTGGCTGTTGTGAATGACGGTGATATGATCGAAATGGATATTCCCAATCGCAAACTCAATCTGCTGATTCCCGAGGAAGAATTGCAGGAACGAATACAGCGCTGGAGGCCGCCGCCACCGAGGGTGAGGGATGGATTTCTGACCGTATATGCCCGCCTGGCCAACCCGGCCACAAAGGGGGCAGGGATTAATTTGAGGTTGGATAGCGATTGAAAATATATATTTTAGCCGCAGACACACACAGACATACGCAGACAATA
>CAYSUA010000094.1:0-13470 GCA_964433795.1 uncultured Desulfobacteraceae bacterium
GGAATAAGCTTCGCATTCCACAGGGCAGGCGACGATCCAACAAAAGCCTACAACTCTGGGGGCTAATATTCATGTCGATATACAAATTCAGTGTCGGCATAATCTTAATTATCCTGCCGCGAAGCGGCCGGTACCTTTTCCCCGGGCGTCGTCTCCCGCCCTGGGAAAAAATAATTCTCCTCTGATTCCTCTGTGCCCCGAGCGAATAACGTGAGCGGGTGGTTCATTTTCAATATCCTTCATGCGTGGCTGCGACGATGGCCTTCAGGTTTTCAAACGGGGTGGACAGAGGAATGGCACATTCGGGTCCGATCATATTGACCCCTGCTTCAATCGCGTATCTCACCTGTTGATGGACATCTTCCGGTGTGCCCTGAAAGAGGACTTCCGGATTGTTGATGTTGCCCACCAAGGAAATGCGATCCCCCACGGTTTCTACCGCCATCTTGGCATCCACCTGCCATTCAAAATGATAGGCGTCAACGCCGGATTCTGCGAAAAGATCTAGCCGGTCCGAACAATTTCCACAAACATGGAGGATCAGCGGACCTTTGATTTTTTCCGTGATTTCACGGTGAAGGGGCAAAAGGTATTCCTTGTAGTGATAATTCCCCACTAAATTGCCCGTGGCATGATCGGCAAGCACGACAATATCCGCACCGGCTTGAAACTGAGCGTTTGCAAAGGCTATGGTTACCGGCATGAGCTGCCTGAGCATTTTATTGATCTTTTCTTTTTCTTCCAGCCCGAGCTGGAGCAGAAAGTTTTGGGTGCCCGCCATGTGATAGGACATGGTCCAGGGCCCCATGACCTTACCGACAATGGCCACTTTTCCGCCCACGTGTTTTCTGAGGATGGAAAGGGCATCCAGCACGACCTTTAACGAAGGTTTTTCCAAAATATTCTCAGGAACATCGATGTCTGAAAAATCTGCATGGGGGAAGGACTTGCTATCCGGCATTCGATCCCGTCCCCCCCAGTCCATTTCACAGCCCAGGGCGGCGGCTTCCTGTTGAACGCTGAATTCCGGCATTACCGAATCGAAGCCCACGATTTCATGACCGGCCAGAGCCAATTCAGCCATGGCATCGGCATCCAGATGCGCTTCCGGGAAATTTACCCCCGAGGCATCCATCAGGCCCTCACAAACGATGGAAGTGGGGTTCAAAACCGGCGGGCGCGGACCCTTTCGGCCATTAAACATGGCGGACATGGAAAGATTATATGATGATAGTTTCATATGTCGTGCAAGCCTCCAGACTCTATATTTTCCTCAGATTAAGAGAGAAATTCAAATATGTGAAAATGAAATATAATGAAAAAGCGCTTTAAGTGTCAAATTAAAAGAGTTCAGCGTTCAGAGTTCTGAGTTATGAGCCCAGAGTGCAACGTTTAGCGTTGAGGATGTTATTGTCGCAGAGGAAGGATTCGACATCTTTCCAGAACACGTTCCAGTCGGGCGGGCAATCATTATGGCCGGATTGATAGGTGATCATTTTTGCGGACTTGGCGGCTTGGTAAAGTTTTCGACCGTGACTGTACGGAATGATCCGATCGTTGTTCCCATGAATGATCAGAATCGGTTTGGTATAAGATTTTACCACCGAGAGATTGTCGAACGGATCTCGTATAAGGAATTTGGGGGCCAAATATCGAGGGGCAAATGCTTTAACACTTGTAAACGCGGACATGAGAATCATCGCTGCCGAAGGTCGGTTGGCCGCAATAATGCACACAGCACCTCCTCCAAGCGACCGCCCAAACAGAATGATCCGTTCGGGATCAACGCCACTTTTCTTGGATATTAAGTCATAAGCCGTGAGAAAGGTTTCGCTGATGGATGCTTCAGACGGCTTTCCTTCAGATCGACCGTAACCCGGATATTCCACCAGCAACAGTCCGATGCCCATATCATTGAAACGGTTCAGCTCCTGAGGCCAAAAATCGATCAGCTCGCCATTGCCGTGGGCAAAAATTACGACAGGCGCCGGATTAGCTTCTTTTTTCTGAACCGGCGGCAGATACCAGGACTCCACTTTTCCGTATTTCGTGTTTAACCATAGGGTCTCCATACCCTTTATTTTTGGCGGTGGGCCGGGTGGCACGCCGATCATCCCTCTTGGAAACAGCATCGCGCGCTGCATGATGAACATGAGAATACAGTAGACAATATAGATAGCCAGGGTACTGATTACAACTTTCATTGCTTTCTTCAATTATCCTTTTTTCGGGTTATGCAGCTACCTCAAATCAAGGCCCCGCGGCTTTGAAGGTGAGCCTATTCCTGTATGCAATTTGGGCTTTGTGCATAACCGCGCTCCTTTTTTTATCAGAGTGAGCGAATTGCAATATCCTGGAAAACAGTATAGGTGTAAAATCAGAAAGCTGCCTGTGGCTATGATAGAGTAGTGAAACAGGTTAATCAATAAAATTTCGGTAACCGTTTACGGGTTCAGCGTTCAGAGGTTTACCCGCCTTTGGCGGCGCCGTAGGCGACCAAGGTTCACAGTTCAGAGGTTGCAGGTTTACCTCACAAGTCTGAACAGTTGATAGGTGAGTACTGAACCATACGAGGTTTCATCAAGTATTTGATAGCCTACGAACAAGGTCAACCAAAGAAAGGCAACCCTGAACGGTGAACCCTGAACCTGTGAACACTTACAGATTTCGATTCATGAAAGTATACTATAACTTAAACTGATAGGTTCCGGGTTTTGATAGTGGCTGATTTGAGTTTTTCAACCCTGAACCTTGAACACTGAACGCTGAACCTAAGTATAAGGGACCTGATATTGCATGAACCCGCCGACCAACTGAATGAGAACCGGTCAACATCGCTTGTTGAAAACTTACAGCTTGGGCCGTTGCTGTTTCTGACCGCGATTTTTTGGATGGGATTTGTTGCCCGGATTATCTGGTCTCCTTTATTGCCGACCATTGAAAAGGATTTGGGCATCAGTCACACCACTGCCGGCTCGTTGTTTCTCTATGTGTCTTTCGGGTATATGATCGGTTTGCTGGGATCCGGATTCATTTCAAACCGGATCACCCATCGAAAAGCAATCATTCTATCGGCTGTCATTGTCGGCGGAGCCCTTATGTGGATCGCCTTCTGGAAGGGATTTTGGGCGCTGCAATCGGGGTTGTTCCTGTTGGGGATCGGAGGTGGTTTTTACCTACCCTCGGGTGTTGCAACCATCACTGCATTGGTTCAGCCCCGAAACTGGGGCAAGGCTCTAGCCGTTCACGAACTGGCTCCTGTATTGGCCTTTATCTCTTCACCGCTGGCTTCTGAACTGCTGTTGCGATATTTTTCATGGCGCGGGGTGGTTTCCATTGTGGGAATCGGATCGCTGTTGGCTGGTATGGCATTCGTTTTCTTTGGGCGGGGAGGTGAATACCCTGGTGAACAACCCAATCTGAAATCGGCCAAACTCCTGTTTTCAGAACCCTCATTCTGGATCATGGCGGTTCTTTTCTGCCTGGCGGTCAGCAGCACCATCGGTATCTACACCATGATTCCCCTCTATCTGGTCGTGGATCACGGCCTGGACCGAAGCTTTGTAAACTTCTTGTTCTCCCTGTCGAGGCTTCCCACCATTGGAACGATATTTATCGCCGGCTGGGCCAGGGACCGTTTCGGATCGAAAAAGACATTGGCATGGGTTTTTTTTCTGGGATGTTTTGCTACTACAACTATGGGAATCGCGCCGGCTAGCGTTGTGATTGCCATTATGTTTGTACAACCTTTGATTGCCAGTTCTTTTTTCCCGGCAGGATTTTCAGCCCTCTCCGGCATCGGTCCTTCCAGCGTACGAAATATTTCCGTCTCATTCACCTTGCCCATTTCCATGATCATCGGCGGCGGGGTGATCCCGACATGGATCGGCTATATGGGCGACAGGGGATCATTCGGCTTCGGCATCGCTGTTGCGGGCGGCCTTCTTCTTGTTGGAGCTTTTTTGGCGCGATTCCTCAAGATAGAAGGGGAAGCCGGAACCAAATTGAATATTGACGATTGAATATTGACGATTTGTGGTATCGCTCGCGCAGCGCAGGCGCTTGCGCCGCGTGTCGCTCTATCTTTTCTATTAAAATTGATAGAATTTCTTAAATATTCAATCCGGCTATGGCATAAATCATGCGCAAACGTGATGTGATTTGAACAAATAGTACTAACACTAAAAATTTAACAATGATCATTTCAGTTTTATTAGCCGACATTAATGTTGACTTGAGAATAGTGGATAACCAGATGGTTAAATAGTCTTTTGTGGTGTCATGGAACAGAATCAACATTTTGAGTTAGCAGAAGAATATTTCCGGTATCTGGCTTGGCGGTATCCGGTGATGTGCGCTAGTGATGAGTTTCATTTTCTTCCCCGGGCACAAGAAGCCGCAAACTATATTCACAAGCTCGATTGGATTTCGCCGGAATCCATCGAGGAAGACATAGCGATTCTGAAAGACTTTCAAAAACGGTTTCGTCAATTGTCCGGAACCCAAGAGGATCCTGAAGCCGTAATCGACCTTGAGCTTTTATGTGCCAATGCCGCCGGGGTTCTCATGGAGCTTGAAGCAAACCAGACCTGGCGCCATAATCCGCTGCTTTACTTAAAAATTGCTTTCATCGGATTGGACCATGCCCTGACAAAACCGACTGTCGATTCCACGGAGAGAACGGACCGAATTTTCTCCCGGTTAAATGAGATTCCAAGACTCATAGACCAGGGTATCCAGAATATTCAAGGCATACCTGAATCTTACCACCAGGCTGCAATCGATATGATTGAAGACTGCAGAGAATACCTAATCGAAGAGACCCTGAATATTTCTGGAACCAACGATGATCGGTTTCAGTCGATTTTTAACCAGGCCATAAAAGCTTTGGATCGGTTCAGTAAGTTTTTGGAATCGGCCCTGCCGGTTTCCGATAAACGATTTGCAGCCGCTTCCATAGAGGCGACCCTGAGAGATCATTTCCTCTATTTCAGACCCCTTAAGGAGATATTTCAAATTGCCGTGGAAGAATGGGAAAGAAACCAAAAGGAGCTTGAGAAGCTGAGACAAGAAATCGATAATAATGCCTCATGGCAGGATTTATACCATGCGTATTCTCCCGAAGGCATTGATAGCCATGATACATTTTCACTCTATCGGGATGAAATTAAAAATATCTGCCATTTTTTTCAGGATATGGGGTTGAGTGGAACCGATTTCTTTCAAACCATGGAGTTGAAGGAAACCCCCAAATATCTTAGATCCGTTAGAAGCGGGGCATCTTTCGGAGCCAGTCTAACCGCCGGCAAACAAGAAAAGAGCTACTTTTATATAACAACAGACGGCAAAGGGGAGGATTTTGATGCTCACCGGAAGAAACGGTTTCATCGTGAATTTCGCTTTTTAGTGGCGCATGAAACCATACCCGGGCACCATTTTCTGGATTCGATTCGAAGAGAATTGGACAATCCGGTTCGTCGTCAAATTGAATCATCGCTGTTTTATGAAGGTTGGGCGTCTTTCGCAGAATCGCTATTGTTCGAGTACGGATATCTTCAAAATCCTCTGGATCGCTTGGTTAACTGCAAACGGTGGCTTTGGCGGGCAGCCCGCTGTCAGATCGATGTCGGACTCCCCCAAGGGCTTTTGACAGAGAATTCGGCTGTGGAATTATTAGTGACAGCCGGCTTTTCAAAAGTGGAGGCTGTCAAACAAATCGAACGGTTCAGTTTGAATCCCGGATATCAATTATGCTACAGTCTCGGCAGCTATGAATTAAATCAGATAAAAAAAATCTATGGAAACCGGTTGGACCGGAATGAGTTCTATGGACATCTGCTGGGTGGCGGAGAACTTCCTTTCAGCATTATCCGACAGAGATTCGAAAAATTAACCGCAAACAAGGAGTAAACATTGGAAGATTTCTTAGGATATCATTCTGAGTGGAATCTTGGGAGTCCGGGCGGATGGGATTATCAGCGGATTACCCAAATCATCGGTAAGGCGGTATGGAAGCGGATCAACAGTATTCGTACGATTCCGTTGGAATTGGATTTTGATCATCCGATGTTATGCCCGATCAACGGTTTTGTGGATATGCTCGTCGATGCCCATCGCAAACGGGAAGGAACAGAGCCGGGGCTTATTGCCGTTGTGGCCGAAGAAGAGACTCTCGAGACGGTTACCGAAAACAAGAATCTTGCAAATCAACTGGATGCCATAGATGGGATAACCGGTGCTTTAATGGCGCCCCAGGAGCTCGAATTAGAAGGCGGAAGGGTCTGCTGGAAGGGACAACCGGTATCCATCATATTTATGGATTTTAACACCGATATACTGCTGGCTCTGCATCGCCGCCACAATCTGGAGCCCGCTATCCAGGCGGTTCGGGAACATCGTGTGATCAATCCCCGTGGCACGGAGCCCATTAATGTGAAAAGCATGTTTGAAGTCATTACAGGGCCGGATAAGCAACGGTTCCATGAAGATATTGTTAAACGGACCCCATGGACCCGGCAGTTTGGTTCTAGAAGGACCGAAGGTCCGGATGGTGAACGAATCGACGATTTAATCGAGTGGACGCGCAAGAACTGGGATGATCTGGTTCTCAAACCGGAACGCGGGTATTCCGGAAAAGGGGTCCGGGTAGGAAAGGTGAATGAGGATGCGGATGAGGCCATTAACTTAGCCGTCCAAGAAGGGAACTACATTGTTCAAGAAAAGATATCGCCCAGGTTGTGGGGTGAAGAAATTCCTGTATTAGAAGAGGGGACTGTATCCCTTAAACAGCACCAGACCGATTTTCGATGTTTAATGGGGCCCGAAACCCTGTTCGGATTTTTGGGACGCTACGGCGGAATCCCCACAAATGTGGGAAGCGGCGGCGGTGTTCAACCCCTTGCGGTTCTGCATTCCGATTTATCCGTCAAAGAAGCTGTTAACCGGGTCAATGAGGCCATCATGGGCATCGATCCCGGAGAACTGAGCGAAGTAATTAAGATGCAAAATGAAATGGCCCTGGCGCACGGCTTCACGTATTTGCTGGGTCCCATCAGCATCGCCTTGAGGCCAAGACTGATCAAACCCTCACAGCTTGATGCGCTTGAGGTTTATTGTTCGAATCTTTGGTCGGATTGCCTAACCCTTGAAAAGATGTGGCTTTCAGGGGAACTGGATGAGATCATTAAAATCGAAGACCAAGAGCTTGAAATCGCGCGAATGAATCCCTGGGGCGGATCATCCGCCATTATTGCATCGGACGGGCTATTCAGTTTCGGAGCCGATCTATGAGCATAGACGTTAATCCGGACTGGTGGAAGCGGATTTTTGACGACATTTATCTTCTCACCGATGCGCGCTCGGTGTGCGACGATTCCCTCACCTGTCGAGAAGTGGATCTTATTCTGGAAATGCTTCCCATCCAGCCGAAGCACAAAATATTGGATTTATGCGGGGGGCACGGCCGCCACAGTCTCGAGCTGTGTGAGAGAGGGGTTTCTGCCTGCACACTGGCAGACTTTTCAGAGACTTTAACCGGATGCGCCAAAACCGAAGCGGATTTACGCGAATATCCGGTCAAGGTTATTCGCTGTGACGCGAGGTGTACGGGGTTGTCTTCCGGAAGCTTCGATCATGTTTTAATTATGGGAAATTCCCTGGGCTACATTCAGCTTCCCGATGCAGACAGTCAAATCCTGATAGAAGCCCACCGCATTCTCAAACCGGGGGGCTGGCTGCTGGTGGATGTTACAAACGGTGCAGCCGTAAAAGATAGTTTTGTCAATCGGTCCTGGCACGAGATTGAAGATGACACGGTGGTATGCCGATATCGTGAACTTCATGAAGATCGGGTAGATGCAAGAGAAATGGTTTTGAGCAAGAAAAAGGGACTGATTCGGGATGAAACCTACTCGGTCCGGTTATATGATACCCAGGCGTTTTCGAAACTCATCCGAAAATCGGGTTTCCGCAACGCTAAGATTAAAACCGATTTTTCTCCGCACTATAAAGATGGTGATTACGGTTTTATGAACCACCGTATGGTAGCAACCGCTCAGAAACCCTAATTGGTTTCCATCCACGAATGGTCTTTTTGCCCAATCTCGGCGTCAATCGGCGCTCTCGCTTGTGCGACGTAGCAAGCTACGTCTCCGCGCAAGAGCTTGATTTCCTTGATCTTGTCGAAGATCCCGCTTGCGGGGAACAAAAATCCTCATCCGTGAATTGGAAACACCAGAAAGTGCCCATGCCGATTTTACCGATTTATGGATGGGCACTAATGAGTTCTTCCAAATCATATGTCTGTCTCTTCATCTTTTCCCATTCAACATTCGATGTTGGACGTTCGATGTTCGATGTTCTTTTTTTTGCTTACTTATTCGGTTTCCAGCCACGAATCCCCCACATCAAAAAAACAAGAGCCAATCCGGTCATAACCCCCGAAACGATCCCTGTGGCATAGATGCCGCCGGCTATCCAGACCGGTCCGCCGATCAATGCACCGATCACGCGCCCGAAACCGGCTGAAGCATGAAAGCCCGCCATCATTGTCGCCCGGGCTTCCGGCAGTAATTCAGTGCAGAGTGAAATGGAGGTCACAATGGCGACTTCAAAAGCAAAAAAAACAAAAAACAGCCCACCTAAGGCGAGGGGCAGATTGATGCCTATTGCAGGCAGGGCGATATAGCATACTGCCGATACCATCGTTCCGACGAAAATGAGCCGGGGGAGCCCCATTCTGTCCCCAACAAAAGCGGTTATCATTTCTCCCAGCAATTCTGCCGCCCCGATGATGGTTGTGGCAAGACCAAGAGCCACGATTCCGAGATGGAAGCTTTTTTCCAGCCAGGCGCCATAGACCACAAACAGATTGTCATTGGCCGCATTTAGGAGAAGCACAAATCCCATCGCACCGAGGGGTGTGCGCTGCTTAACCAGTCGGCTGATGGTACTGATATACAAAGATGCATTTTGTGCAGATATGGATTTCTGTTCATTGGCCGGTATCAGGACATATATTCCAAGGAGACCGGTGATCCCCAGTGCTCCGAGAACCAAAAAAGGGGATTGCCAGCCGAAGCGTGAAATGAGAATACCCACCAAAGGGATGCCAACTAACGACGCTCCGGCCCAGGCCGTCTCACAAATGCCGATGGCCATGCCTCTTCGTTCATAAGGAATTCGGGATCCCACAAAGGCTTGTAGTGCCGGATCGAATAAGGTTTTACCAATCCCGGCCAGAAACAGCGCCGATAAAACCCATCCATAATATGGGAATAGACCCCCGCAAAACATACCGACAGTCAGGGCGCCCACTCCGATCAGCATCATCAGTCGATATCCCCATTTATCTCCCAGTGGGCCAAAAAATAGAGCCAGTAAGCCGGTTACCTGATTGACAGCAATCATTGATGTCACAGCCGTCAAGGAGACACCCAGCCCTCGACTCAAGGCCGGTGCGAACGGGTAGACAAATCGTCGAGCCGTGTTAATAAAGAGACGGACCAGCGTGGTAAAGCCGACGATCCAGATCATCCTCGATGTGGAAATAGAAGATTGAGGAGTGGTTTTCATCAACCCACACCGAGTTTTTTCAGTACGGTTTTGAAGAATCCTTTTTTTGTTTCTTCTACCAGCCCCAAAGCTTCCATGATTTCATTTTCATTATATCCGACAATCACCTTGTCCCCAATAATGACAGTGGGGAAGGAGCACTCCGGATTGAAACGTTTAATATCGTTAAGAATGGCCTTTCGTGCATCCATACTCAACATATCCACATCGGTGAATTTATATTCAACTTTACATTCGCCAAGCAGCCTTTTGATGTCCTTGCAATGACTGCACGTGCTCAGAGAGTAAAGCCATATATTTTCCTGCATAACACCTCGCTCAGCTATAATTCGATATTGCGACATCGGTCTAAGGGCAATATCAGAATTGAAGCTTATTTTAAAGTCGGAAATCGTTGCGGGATGACGATGTGGAGTGTTGTTTCTCGAGCGCTTTTTGTACCTGCGGAATAACGGAGGTGTTTCCGCCCAATCCGCACCCTCCGGCGATGTCGATCACTGGCGGTTTAAGGGACAGGGACTTGACGCGATAACTTTGGTCTGCCACAACCGGTCGACCGCATTCCGTGGCGGTGATCCAGATCAGGGCGGCATCATCAGGCAGGATCTTTTTCAGGTTGGTTTCAATATGCAGGAGAAAATCTTTATCTTTTAGAAGTCGCTTTTGGTTTCGGGGATCTCTTCCCACAATGGCGCCATTTGTGGCCTTGCCCAAATGATAGTACACGGTTTTCCCGTTTTCTTTTTTCTTGAGGATTCCCACCGGTACCATATGAATGGTACCCCCTTCTCCCATACCGGTGGGAAAAAGATTGTAGCCCCGGCTTTCGGTTCGAATAACAAATAGAGTGCTGACCCCGTCAACCGATATAATATCTTCCCCATAATCGCCGACGGCTGTTATGACGGTATCCGAAACAACCGTTTTTTCTTCGTTTTCGGTTTTCACAAAGACGGCACACTTACCCGCCTGTTCATCAATACTGATTCGGGTGACCCTGGCATCTTCAAAAACCAGGGCTCCCATCTCTTTTGCCGTGTTGAGGGCATTCTCCTTAAATCCGGCCAAAAAATAACCTCCCGGATAAAGGGCAGGTTTTATCATTCCACTGTCAATATCTTCCACAATCGGGAGCCGAGCGCCATAGATCTTCCATAGTTCCTCTTTCGGAATGTATTTTCCTTCCAATCCGAATTGAGATTTAAGCTGCCTCTTCAAATAGTACGAGGGCTCATCAATGTTCTCGAAAACCACCCGACCCGGCATGTTCAGGAAGTCATGATGGGGGCGGTTTCCGATACGGTCCAAATCTTCAAAAGCCTTTAAGGTGGATCGGTTTCTTTTAAGATTAATCAGCGCATGATGTTCCGCTTCCTGGATCAATTCTCCCAGAATATACCGGAGATTAACCCTGATCAGTTTTACAAATTCCTTCGGGTTTTTGAGCAGCATGCTCAATACTCCGGCATAGTCGATCTTAAACGCTTTGAAACGAAGGGCTTCCGGCGGAGCTGAGATTCCCAGCACCCTTTTGAACTCGCTTACCATCAGCGACGGTGTCCGAAACATGGGAACCAACCGCTGATCCATATCTTCTTCCGGATGCAGCGTCCACGCTGCATATGTAAATATATCGTTCGGATTGGTGATCACACAGTGCGAGCCGCTGTTTTTTGCAGCATGAACGATCACATTAAGGTAAGCGGCCATACCCCCTATACCGGCTATCTGAACATAAACGTCAGCTTCTCGCGGTATCGGTTCATAGACAATCTCTGGGCGGTCCGGTTTTAAGGGCGCCTCATCCGGTTGAATATCCCGGTTCATTGACGTGACCGATTTTAAGATAAGATTTTGGATGGATTTTGGGGTTGAGGCTAAGAAGAAATCTATTGCGGATTTTCTTTCTTTTTCAGAAATTCCGTTGATCGCATTGAATTCCCTGATTATGGATTCATTTGTCGGAGTTGTCATTTCTATAAGTTACAGTGCACCTACAGACTTTAAGGTTTGTCCGATTTCCTCCAATGCTTCCTGCGTCAACTTTGTCTGGGGCGGCAGCGGGGCACCCACCGGAAAGCCCTGGAGTTCAAGCCCTCCTTTTATACATGCCGCCAGGTTGTATTTGGCGAAAATATGATTGAGTCGCCACAGCTTACATTGGAGGTCCATGGCCTCATCCCATCGTTTTTCCACAGCCAGTTGATATAGCTGAACACTCTGGGATGGAATGAGACACGCCGGCCCAGCCATCCAGCCCACACCGCCGATCAACATCACGCACAACGGAATGTGGGCGGATGCACTGAATATTTTTAACCGATCGCCCACCAGGTTCAGGACGGTCAGAAGTCCTCCGGTATTGTTCGACGCATCCTTGAGATACTGAATGTTGGGAATATCGGCGAGTTTCCGGATGATCGGCGGCGTTAGATCGCTTCTCTGAAAATTCGGATTCGTGTACATCACCACCGGGCATGAAACCGCCTTTGCGATTTCGGAGAAATAGCTGAAAATACCGGCTTCCGATACGGGAAAGTAGGATTCAAGAATGGCCAGAATACCATCCACACCCATGGCTTCATATTCTTTTGCCTGAAAAACGGCATCTGGCGTTGTCGTACTTGCCACCCCGGCTACCACCGGCACTTTATTATTGCCGGCATCTAAAACGACTTCAACCACCCGACGTCGCTGTAACCAATTGAGGTATGCGAATTCACCCGTACTCCCCAGCGGGGTTAAGCCGTGTACACCTTCATTAATAAGATGGCGGACCAGGTTTTTCAACACTTCTGAATCGACCTGCCCATCGGGTTGAATGGGTGACACCAGATACGGGAAGACCCCTTTAAGATTATCGCTTTTCATTTGATTGTCGGCACTCCGTCGTCTTTTGATCTGATCGGGATAAATATTCATCCTAAGGTTTGTCTTCTTTTATTAAGAGAGGATATGGGTGGTGTCAATAATTTCCTTGACCGTCATTCGGTATTTCCCTAAAATCGGTCTTCAATATATTTGTGCAATTTTGTAACCTGCCGATTATCCAGATAATACGTAAGTTGTGTTCAGAACCATGAAAAACAGCCGGACAGCATTATTGATATTTGTTTCAATGGGCGTTCTGTTTGTATCGGCAGCGAGTGCCGCTTTTTACAAATACCAGGACAAAAGCGGCAGGATTCACTATGTGGACGATATAAGCAAGATCCCGCCGGAGTACAGGGAAGATCTGAAAATTTATAAAGATACGCGGGATCATCTTTCCGATGAGGACAAATCGAATCTTGAAAATCAGGAGCGAAGGCGGGAAGAAAAGAGAAAACAGGATTTAAAAGATCGGCTGAGAAACCGAAAGGAAGCTGAAAAAAAGCGACAGGAAAATATAGAAAGGCAAAAACTGCTTAAAAGCCTTGTCACAAACGTGGCCATAAAGGGAAATTCGGTATTGGTTCCTGTAAAAGTGACATTCGGCTCGAAAGAAAAGACAGCCCTGCTGGTTCTCGATACCGGAGCTGAAATAGTTGTACTGTATAAAGATTTTGCCGATCAGCTGAATATTCGTCCGTTCAAAAAGTCAAAGGCAACGGTGGCCAGCGGAAAAACGATTCCGGTGGGTATTGCGAAATTAGCCTCGGTTGAAGTCGGCCCACACAAGAAAACAGACCTGGCTGCGGCCATTATCAATCCGGTGGGTACAATGCATCATAACGGTCTTCTCGGCATGAATTTCCTCCGAGATCTGGAATACCGCATCGATTTTGATAACAGGGTGATTGTCTGGAAACCCTAAAAGCAGCTTCCAGTCTTATTCTATAGTCCGGTTATGCAGAAACCTAAAGTCAAGCACCTGCGGCTTTGAAGATAACCCGCTTCGCGGACGTGTGAAACTCG
>CAYSUA010000095.1:0-13453 GCA_964433795.1 uncultured Desulfobacteraceae bacterium
ATTAACGGCCTAGATTCGGTATCCGGGCAGCATCTCCGGCTGTACTTTCTTGATAAATCCGATACTGAAAGCCGTAATGAAACCTTCGATGATCATAACCGGAATATTGCCCGTTACCACCAGGAGCGCGACTTCAAGAAAATTCTCCTCTGTGAATATGAGTGCAACCCCGACAAGGACTCCGCCCAGGAAAACAGATAAAAATCCGCATAAAAAGGCAGCGATAAGGGATGCTGACGGGCTCTTCCAAAGAAATGAACGGAAAAGATAATAACAGATTACGGCAGGTAGCGCCATGATCACCGTATTCACACCTAACGTGGTTATTCCGCCGAATTGAAATAATATCCCCTGCAGCAGCAACGCAACCAGAATAACCGGCACCGCTCCCCAACCGAGTAAAAGTCCGACAATACCGTTTAATATCAAATGTACGCTGGCAGGACCGATAGGCACATGGATCAATGACGCCACAAAAAAGGCAGCAGACAAGATACCCGCTTTGGCGATCTGTTCATAATCCAGTTTTTTCAAACCGATGGCTGTACCGGCTGCGGTCAACGCTGCACCGGATATCAACACCGGTCCGGATAGAATGCCTTCAGAGATGTGCATATGTTTTACTGCTCTTTCCAGTTCTCGAACTTTACCCAAATGACAGCACCGATTTCAACACCTTTTTCCTCACCGGACTTCAGTTTCAATTTGAAATCAGCTTCATGAAGTGCCGCAAATCCCCACCATCCGGACCTTGGAACGGCATAAGTGAAAACACCGGCTCCATCCGCCTTAATGGTCTGAGTAATCATGTAATCGGTAGGTGCCGCAGATCTCTTATCTTCATTGTAATATTCGATTTCAACTTCCGCATAGGGAACCGGTCTACCGTCTAATTTAACAATCCCCTGAAAGACATTGCCGGCATATAGACCGTAGGGTTTGGAAAGCGGAACGATTTCGGTTTTCAAGCCGATCTCCTGATCCCAGCCGTCATCATCGCCGAATGCGGTCACCACCGTCTTGGTATAATGGATGATAAACACATCTTCAGCCGATTCCCAATACGGCTGGGGTTCCATGAAAAACATATAGACTCCCGGACGTTTTACGCGGTAGTCGATCTGCCATGCGGGATACTCCATAACCCGGGTCTGTTTTAAATGGTTGAGCAAGTTTTTATTTTTACCGTTGATGAAAACGTCGAACACCCTGGGTTTGACCAATTCCATGCCGATCATTTCCATGGGATGACTGAAAGATAACACCAGGTTGACGGTGCGGGGGTCTTTCTGCATGATCATGTTGTCTGATGGGATGACCATACCGAAATGGGCCGATGCCGGAAGTGTAAACAACAAAATAAGGGCTAGGGTCAGACTGATTCTTATGGACCGTTTCATAATCGCCTCCTCAATCCAATCTATAAGCACACTCGACTCCTCATACTTCTTTGTGGCACATATTTTCTGTATTATCAAATTGTTATCATTGAGGGGTCGATATCGATTATCGTTAGTCTGAAATTCAGATGAAATCAAATGTTTTTTGGCTTACGGACAAATCGGTTACCCCAAGCCTTATGGGAATGCTTCTTGACTTGATATCGAAAAATCTTTATGAATTTAGATCCTTAAAAAGGATGCAAGTTATGAACATGAAAAATAGAATCAGAGATATCATATTCCATGCGATTCAAACCGCCAATGAGAAAGGGGATCTTCCCTCACCGGATATTCCACCATGGGAAGTTGAAGAACCTAAAAATCAGTCTCACGGAGACTTCTCCACCAACATGGCAATGGTCAGCGCATCGATTCAAAAGATGGCGCCACGGAAAATTGCTGACGCGATACTGGGATGCATCTCCGACACGGACGGAATTATAGAAAAAACTGAAATCGCAGGCCCCGGATTTATTAATTTCTATCTGAAATCGAATGCATGGCATCCGGTTTTAAAAACAATTCACGATGAAGACCATACATATGGTGCCACCGATGTGGGAAAGGGTCAAAAAGTTCAAGTGGAATTTGTCAGTGCAAATCCCACCGGCCCCCTTCATGTGGGGCACGGCAGGGGCGCTACCGTAGGGGACGTTGTGGGAAATATACTTTCCGCCTGCGGATACGATGTTGAGAAAGAATACTACATCAACGATGCAGGGCGACAGATCTCAACCCTTGGGCGCTCCGTATACTTGAGGTTCAAAGAATTGCAGGGGGAGGCCATTGAATTTCCGGAAGACTGCTACCAGGGCGATTATATTTCCGGACTTGCCGAAAAGTTGAAAGAGAGAAACGGCAATCAAATATCCGAATATTCCGAATCTGAAGCTATATCCTATTGTGCCGATTTTGCCGCCAAAGAGATACTTGAGGGTATCCGGGAAGATCTTTCCCATTTCGGAATAAATTACGATCACTGGTTTAGTGAACAGAGTCTATACGATAACGGAAAGGTCGAGTCGGCTATCGAAGACGGTAAAGACCGTAAAACGATCTATGAAAATGAAGGCGCCCTGTGGTTTAAAACCACCGCATTCGGTGATGTAAAAGATCGCGTCGTGGTGAAGCAGAACGGGGAGACCACCTACTTTGCTTCAGACATTGCCTATCACCAGAACAAATATAAGCGTGGATTCCATCGCGTCATCGATGTATGGGGAGCCGATCACCACGGTTACATCCAGCGATTGGCAGCCGCTATCGAAGCTTCGGGTTATCATCGAGAGCAGTTCAATGTTATTCTGGTCCAACTTGTCAATCTTCTGAGGGGGGGAGAACCGGTGGCCATGTCCACAAGAGCCGGAGAATTTGTGACCCTCAAAGATGTTGTTGACGAAGTGGGAAAGGATGCAGCTCGTTTCATTTTCTTAACCCGCCACTATGAAAGCCCTTTGGACTTTGATCTGGAGGTTGCCAAACAGAAAACCAACGACAACCCCGTATATTACGTTCAATATGTTCACGCCAGAATATCGAGTATCATTCGAAAAACCGAAGAAAGGGATGTCCAGGCCATCACATGGAGTGAAGAATCCATATCCAGGCTCTACACCCCTGAGGATATCCAATTGATGAAAGCCTTGGCACGGTATCCCGAAGTCGTGACCGGCAGTGCGGAGTTCATGGAACCACATCGAATCACATTTTATCTAATGAACCTTGCTTCAGTATTTCATGCCTATTACAATAAGCACAGGGTATTAACCGATGAATCGGATCTCACAAACGCCAGGCTTTATCTCGTTCAAGCGGTCCGGAAAGTGATACGAAACGGTCTCGGACTTCTAGGTGTGAGCGCACCGGAAAAGATGTAATTGAACTGATGGCTAAAAAGCGTCGAAAGGATCAACCCGCACAATCGAAAAAAAAGTTTGCTTTGCAGCTCACCCGCAAAGGGGTTGGGCTGCTGGTATGTCTGGTTGTTCTTATCAGTGCCTGGACGTTTACCCTCGGCGTATTGGTGGGAAGAGATACCGCACCGGTAAAGTTTGACATCAAAAAACTGGAAAAAAGGCTCGCTGCACTAAAGGCCTCGGATCTAAAGGAAAAACTGAAGCGGTTTAAAATTTCCTCCAATGACCCTGAAGAGAAAAATCCGGAACTCGGATTTCATGAAGCGCTTAAAACCACAAAATCAGACATCCAGTTCCCCGCCCCCATACCCAAACAGCTGCTGGATAAAATAAAACCCGCAACTCCTCCCAAAGCAGCGGCCGCAAAGCCTGAAAAATCTGAAGAAAAAAAGAAGATAGCAAAAACACCTAAGACCAAACCTAAACCCGAACCTACCGGATCTCAAAAAAGGTTCGCGGTTCAGGTCGCCGCTACAAAAGATTTGAAAGACGCCGACAGGATGGTTTCCCGGTTGAAAACCAAGGGCTATCCCGCTTACAAAGTCCTGGGCAAAGTGCCGGGAAAGGGGATCTGGTTTCGGATACGGGTGGGGCCCTACAAAAACAAAGATGAAGCAAAAAAAGCCCTGGCCAAGCTGAAAAAGAACAAACTGAAGGGGTTCATCCTGAATTATAACTGAGTCTGAACGAAACAACCCCTATCGATTAGTACTCGGTAAGCGCCTTTGAATTATTTCCGATAATTCATGCCCGATGCGATTGGTGGGATGACTGGATATCATTTGCTCAGCGATTATTTTCGCTTTGTGTAATTGTCTTCTTTTCAAGTAGTAATCAGCAAGGGCATAAAGATAATCCAAGCTGTTTTCATCAAGCTCAAGCGCCCTTATAAGCGATGCTTCGGCTTCTTTACCCCGCTGAAGATGCTGTAATATCAGACCAAGATTATAGTGAATCCGACTGCGCCCGGGCATGCCTCTGGCGGCTTTGTCAAGATAGACAACCGCATGATCGTATTTTTTCATTTCTGCCAGGAGAAGCCCCAGCGAATAAGAAATTTCGTACATTTCCGGATGGGCGGCAACCACCTCTCGCAACAACACTTCAGCTTTATCATTTTTCCCATATTTATTGAAAAGCATGGCCAGGTTGACTTTGGCCGGATAAAACAGAGCATCGATTTTGATGGCGGCTCTATAACTGCGAATCGCATCCTCTGTTTGGTTTAGCACTGAATATAGGTTCCCCAGGTTGTACCGGCCAAAGGCAAAGTCGCCGGAATATTCCATGGACGCGACAAATTCGTTTAAAGCTGTCTCAAGCACCGGCTTCTGTTTGGCGTCTAAATGTTTTGAGGGTTCTCCGGCCAGCATTGAGGCGGCTTGGGTGCGTACGGCTTTGACCGGATCGTACAGTAGCGGTGCAATAAGCTTCGCCTGCCGCTTCACGTCCGGGACATTTAAGTTCTCAACCGCCGTCCGGCGAATCAGCGCCTCATTATCCATTAATGAAAGCTCATACGCCCGGGTGGTCTCTTCGCCGGGAAAGGCATTCAAAAGGGACAGGCCTGTGGCCCGCACATTAACAGGGTACAAAGGATCTACTGACAATCTTATGAGGTCCTTATACACCTCCGGCATTCTTTCGCGACCTGCTCTAACGATGGTGCCGTAATGCCGGCTTCGCCCCGGACCGTACCATTTGGTGATATACTCATCAGACCATTTTGCGGTTTTATCCAGGTGGCAGCGGTTGCAGGCATTGGGGGCATCAATCTTCATGCTGAGATCGGGCCGGGGAGTTCGAAAACTGTGATCCGGCCGATAATCGATTCCCATATAGGTGCGGCCCGGCATATGGCACTGGACGCATTCAGCCCCGGATCCCACTTCAAACAGGATCCCTCCATCTGCCGATTTAATAGGCTCCCCTTCCTCGCCCTTTCTCTTGTGAAAATGATGTTCCTTGGTGTTATATTCATCGACACGGTGGCATTGGAGGCAAAGGCCGTTTCCCTTTTTGATGATCTTCACACTGTGCACGTCATGGCAGTCGCTGCAGCGCACATCCCGGTGGTACATTTTGCTTTGGGTGAAAGATCCGTATACGTACACCTCCTCCAGGATCTGCCCATCAGGATAATACAAAGCCGGTGTTAACAGGCTGGGCAGCAGACTGTCCAAAAGGTCGGGTTCTGCATGGGTATAATCACCCAGAATTGCGCGCCGAGAGTGGCACGGTGCGCAGAGTTCCACGAGCTTCCGTGAGTCGATTTTCTCTGTTTTCACCAATAGTTGATGGTTTTTGACCTGCGGGCGGGCCATGTCCGGCAACTCGGCCCATTTCACATGCTGGGACCCGGGTCCATGACAAGCCTCGCAGCCGACATCGATGTCCGACCAGGTGGTTTCATAGGTATCGGTTTTGATATCGTAATTTTTTTTGAGATTGGTGGAATGGCACTCCGCACACATGCCGTTCCAATTTTGTCCGGCATTGGTCCAGTAAAGCCAGTCTTTCGGGTCTGTCGGTTCATCCGGCTGGAGATGGTACCATTTCTTTTTTCTGACATCCCACGCAATGGGAAGGCACTGCAGCCTTCCACCCGGAAACGGCACCAGATATTGCTGCAGCGGGTACCATCCGAAAGTGTGGGTGATCTCAAACTCGCCCATTTTACCGTCCGGCCCCTGGGTGTGGACAAAAAATTTACCGTCCTTTCGATAAAACCGGGATTCGATCCCATGAATTTCAAACCGGACATTGTTGAAGTTCCCCAGAACGGTTTTTTCATCGACCGTGTCCATGGCGTGGTCATGGTGAGAGTTCTGCCACTTGTCGTACTCTTTTTTGTGGCAGTCCATGCATTTAAGACTGCCGGCAAAGGCGTATGCCTGTGCGGGCTGGATGCTCTCCGATTGAATGGTGGTATTCGATCTTTTTAATAAATAGAGCGGACACGACAGGATTATAGCAATGGTTGCGATAATCCCTGTTATTTTCCATCTTTCCATATTCAGTATCTTAATTCAGGAATTTGTGTTTATTATGGCAAAACTTTTTTTCTGCCACCAAGACACTAAGGCACGAAAAAAAAAATAAAAACTAATATCTTTGTGTCTTTGTGACTTCGTGGCAAATTGTTTTTGGGCACTTATCCGGGTTAGGCCCTCTTCTTGTACACCACCTGCTCTTTACGAAACGCGCTGCGTTCGATCCGTTTGCCGGTATCCACCTTCACAACGTTGTTTTCAATGAATAAATGGTAAATATCCAAGGCGCGGGTAGCCGGCGGACTGATCACCTCCCCCTGGATATCAAATGCCGAAGCATGGCACGGGCAGGAAAATCTTCTCTCTTTATCTACCCAGGGAACCGTGCATCCGAGATGGGTACACGTGCGGGAGACGGCGAGAAACCCTCCGTCCTCCAGCCGGCAAAGGTAGAATTTTCCCCTGACAAAGGCGGTTACTGAATTGAAAGGAAAGCCATCCACCGAGCCGGCTTCCACAACGGTTCCAATTTCGACCGATCCTTCCTGCTTTTTGATCGGGCGCAGGTACGCCACAACAAGCCCGGCAAATTCAATCAATGCAAGAATACCGAGTCCCATCCATAGTTTGTTGAGAAAACTGCGACGGGAATGGCCGTTTTTGTTTTTGTTCTTAATTTCTGATTCTGACATCTTTCCTTTCATACCCCGGCCCACGGCCAAACCAGTTTCATTCCTGGTCCACGGAACCATATCCCGGCAATTGTAAAAATGACGAAACCGGTCAGAAAAAAAACAAAGACCATCTGAACGACTTCATTTCTATTTGCGGAATATTTGCGTTTCAGCAACACATAGAATCCATAAAATGCCGCGAGAATGATACTCAGCGGCAGCACACCGTTGGTGATGACGGGTGAAATGCCGGGCATCCAGACAGTGAAATCAATGACGTACTCATCCAAAACAATTCCAACCGGAGCCGCAATGGAGGCGGCCACAGCGGCATGAATTGCCATACGACGCCCTTTAACAGAGGCAAACCAGACACCGGCCGTGCTTGAATTATAATGGATATAGGGAATACTCACCAGAGCAATGATTATGAAAAGCGGTATAAAGCAAAGCGCAATCAGGGGATGGAAATGCAAAAGTATTTCTTGAAAGCCCATAAAATACCAGGGCGCCTTCGTTGGGTTCGGGCTCAATCCCGGATTGGCCTGGTCTCCCAGCGGCGCATTAAAAAGAACGGAAAACCATAAGATAAATGCCATTAGAACCAGGGCCACCACGATTTCCCGAAGCATCAGGTTCGGAATGCCGGGAACCTTCTCTTCCTGGAAATTCTTATCTTCCTCCGGCTTGCAAGGGATGACGAGACCGCCTGCCTTTCGCACCCGCCAGAAGTGAAACGGCATGAGCGTGATAAGCACCAATGGAAGCACGGCCGTGTGGATCGCGTAGAAATTGGATAGGGTAGCGGGTCCCACCTCTGATCCCCCCCGGATCATTTTTTGCAGCCATAAACCGGCACCGGGAATGTATTCCAGCATACCGGTACAGATGGTGATTGCCCAGAAAGCGAGTTGATCCCACGGCAGCAGGTACCCTGTAAAGTTGGATAATAATACGGTCAGGAAAAGGCAAAGTCCGATGACCCAGTTGAACTGCCTCGGTGAGTGGAATGCACCGGTAAAAAAGACCCGAAGAAAATGGAGAAAAACCATAAACAAAAGGATGTTGCCGCTCCAGTGGTGAACATTACGCATGAGTTGTCCGAATATGACGTCATGCTGGAGATGGAGAATTGATTCATAGGCTTTTTCAGGAAACGGATGATACACAAACTTCAGGAGCAAGCCTGTCCCAAACTGAATGAAAACCAGCACGGCGGCCATTCCGCCGAGACCCCATGTTAATGTAAACCTGAGCGTACGTTCCGGAACAGTACGGGGCCTGAAGTGAAATACAAGGCTATTAAAAATCTGACGATAGCCTTCCCGGCCTTTTGCGTGCCTCAACAGACCGGGAAAGATCGAGTAGAAAATACGTTGGAAAGGATTTAAATGTTTCGAAGTCATTACTTAATTGATTCCGGAATCACACATACCGGTATGGGCTCCATCTTGTGTCTGTTTGCCCGATGAAATCCCCTGAAGATTTCCAGGATCTCTTTCTGCCGGGGGGTGAGCTGATCGCCCGCTTCGGCTCCGGCTTCAACCCGCATGGCCCATTCGAGCTCATCGTATGTGGCGCCGATTTGGCTCTCATCCGAACGGTTGTCGTGCCATAGCCCGTCTGTAGGGGGTGCTTTTATGATGGCTTCAATAATACCCAATTCTTGACCGATCGTATAAACCTCAGATTTCAATAAATCCGCAATGGGAGAAATATCCACCCCGCCGTCACCGTATTTTGTATAAAAACCGACCCCGAAGTCTTCCACTTTGTTGCCGGTACCGGCGACCAACATCCTGTGGTGGGAGGCATAGGCATATAGGGTAATCATGCGAATCCTTGAACGGGTGTTGGCCATGGTAAGACCGTCCTGGATGTCTTGGGGATAGGAGTCTTCCAGGGATTTGAATATGGATGTCAGATCGATTTTGACCCCTTTGGCATTGGGGTGCCGGTTCTCAAGCCATTGAATGTGCTGTTCGGAAAGCGATGTTTGATCGGATCCCTGATAGATGGGCATACATAAAAGCAGGACGTTTTTTCCGGTCCGGGCACAAAGGGTAGAGGTAACTGCGCTATCGATACCGCCGGATACCCCTACCACAAACCCATTAAGGCCTGCATTTTCACAATAAATTTTCAGCCAATTGACAATGTAGTCAATAATATTAGCCGTCTGCATACCCGAACCCTCTTTCTATTTGTTCTTTTTGGCATATACGTGTCCACTCAGAATGTTTTTGATTTGTGCTGCCGATTTGGCTTTTTGCAGGGCGCTGATTTTTATATCTTCCTCTTTAAGCAGTTTTTTAACGTTTGTCAGAACGGCTTCCATTTTATCAGCCGGAAATTTGCATGCGCCGTTTTCATCCATGTGAACAATTTCACCCGGGCTGACATCCATGCCGGCCACTGACACCGGCACATTTACCGCATGAACCGCCATGTCGCCGTGGCCGGGTGTTATCCCGCTCAGTACATATTGAAATTTCATGGGCCGGATCTCATCGATATCTCTAGACGGTCCGTTGGATATGACACCGAGGCAACCCGCCGCCTTCATTGCGGATGTCATAATCCCGCCGGCCAAACCTACTTTGCCTTCCAAGTCCGGGGGAAATTTTTGCTGCAACATCAGGATCGTCGGTTTTTTTGAAGCCGCCAGCGCATCAATCACATCCAGAAAGGACAGCCGGGAGAAGTTGGGGTCCGGCAACCCGAATACACAGGTCACTGCATATCCGACAGTTCGGCCAAGCTCGGGATATATGCAGCTGACGGTTTGGTCGGTATACCAGTTTTCGGTCCAGGGATTGTAGAGTCCGAGACAGAGCGGGTTTTTAGGATATGTGGCCACAACATTTGTAATGGACGGAGTATCAATTTTTTTCAATTCAGCTAGCATCTGCTTTTCGGTCATTTTTGCCATAAGAATCCTCCTTCAAAATACGTTAAATCAGGCTCAAATTATTTAAAACAATTCGGTTATGCAGAAACCTCAAGTCGAGCACCTGCGGCTTTGTGGATAAGCGCATAAACCAATCAAGATGCAAGGCTAACAAGATGAAATGCAATTTTCAATAATGAATATACGGCTGTGACTCCTTCGCCCCGCTTTTTGTTAAAGTTTATTAGGACATTTGCCGATATAAATAATGTTAGAAAAGAGCAAACCACTCGAAAGGGTGGGGCGCAAAGCCACTGGCCTAAATCATAAAGGACAAGGCGGCAGGGTTGCCTAACATAACCGCGATTATCTTTGGAGTTAATTCTCCAGCATCCCTGCCTTTCGCCCACTTCCAGATTTTAGCCTTTCGGCGGTTTCGTTTAGTCTTAATACTTTTTTAAGATTCGGAGATGGAGGCGCAAGCATCATGATATCATCAATTAACAGCAGTATTTCAGCGCTTAAAGCCTTTGGAAAAAAGATGGGGGTCACGGCCAACAATGTGGCCAATGTGGAATCCGAGGAATTCAAAAAAAGCAGGGCTGTTTTGACCGAAGGGGCCCAGAAAGAAGTACGGGTCGAAATCGAAAAGATCGAAACTTCGGGGCCGATCGTATCGGAAATAGAAGACGGGGAAGTAGTGGAAAAGGAATTATCAAATGTGGACCTGGTGGAAGAGATCCCCCAAACCATTATCTCCCAGAGGAGTTTTGAAGCAAATCTAAAGAGCATTCAAGCCCAGGAAGAGACCCTGGACAGCCTCTTCGATATCATCGGTTGATTAATACTCGAAACAGTTTTAGTACCTATATTTCAAAATCGTCATGTTTGCGTAGGATTTTGGTTCTGGCTTATCAAAATTAGGTTGAGGATATTGTTTTCAATTCCTTAATTCCTCAATCCCTAAATTCGCAATTCCTGTTTATCCGGGTTAGGAACATACGTTTACTGTTGTTCCCCATAGCCATGTTTTTCCATGCAGGTTGAAATCCATTCTTTATTGCATTTTGACTGTTTGTAGTTTTCCCGGATTTCGTTGATCCCAAGGGGCGAAGAATCTGCCGGTTCCCAGCAACGCCCCTGGGCTTCCTGTTCGCAAAGATCTTTGATTCTTCTATATTCAGGATCTTCGGAAGCAATGGAGGTTTGCGATATTTTCTTTTTTCCCGAACATCCACCCACCATAATCACAGCCAAAATTATCAGAATGATATATTTTCCAATTTTCATGATTCATCTCCTTAAGAATATTATCGCCTTTTAAACGCTTGTCTTAAGGATTTTGTTCGCTGCTTCATGCTTTCAGGAATTATCATGAATTATTATTTTCGGATCATATCCAAAAGGGTTAGTGTGACCCCTTAGGTTCAACCGATTCGGCAAGTTAAACCACCATCGACCGGCAGCAATATGCCGGTGATAAATTGTGCTTCATCTGAAGCAAGGAATACGGCTGCAGCCGCCACATCCCAAGCGGTTCCCATTTTGTTTCTGAGCGGGACCTTATCATCCCGTTCTTTACGAATCACATCTCGATGCACCCCGGCCTCCCTTGCCCGACGTTCGACAGCCATTGGGGTGTCCATCAGCCCGGGCAAAATAGCGTTGATTCGTACACCATAAGGAGCGTATTCGATGGCAAGGGTCTGTGTCAAGGCGTTGATGCCGGCTTTGGCAGCTCGATAGGTGATGGGTCTGTTGGTGCAAATCGAAGCGGTAGAAGAGATGTTTATGATGACCCCGTCCTGTTGTTCCCTCAAAACGGGCAACACATGCTTGCACGTCAGAACCATTCCCTTTAGATTGATATCCATCAGCCGCAGCCAATTTTCTTCTTTCAGATCTGTGATAAAGTCGTCTCCTTTGGATAAGCCGACGTTATTGTGCAGGATATCAATCCTGCCGTACCGTTCCATACAGTTATCAACGATGGCTCTGCAATCATTTTCAACCGTGATATCAGCCCTGAATACAGATGCCTTCCCCCCATCCTTTTTGATCATGGAATAAGTCTCTTCGGCAGAATCTACGTCATTATCGATAAGTAGTACCTCAGCGCCTTCTTGCGCAAACCGGATGGCGGTCGCTCTTCCGTTACCGATGGTGACCCCCGGCGTTTGGCCGGCCCCGACAACAACTGCGATTTTATTTTTGAGCCGCATTGTGTATCTCCTTTTATATTATTTGACTTCATTTCCGGTGATACCGATGGGTGTGTCGTCACCCTCTGGCAGCGGAACCTTGAATACGTTCATGGTCATTGAGATTAGCGTGTAATATCCGATGAGAATCACCAACTCAACGACCATCGTTTCTCCCAGCCGTTCTATAGCACGATGATACAGGTCGTCCGAAATATTGCGTGTTTTAATCAACTCCCGGGTAAAATCATAGACGACTTCTTGATCGGAATTATTAAATAATGGTTTCTTGCCTTCCTTAATGTCAGCAATTATTTCTTCGCCCAATCCGACAGTTTTTCCTATTTTTTCATGGGCCCACCACTCATATTTTGCTTCCCATTCAGCGGCTACAACCAATATTGCCAGTTCCCGTGACTGGGGCGGCAGCTCACCTTCATATCGCAGCATCTCGCCCAGGCGCTGTGCGGTATCTCCTAGTTTCGGACTGTAAAGCCAGGCATTGAATGGACCCTTAACCCCTTTTTCCGGAGTAAGAAATCTATCGACTCCGCTTCCCCCTGCCCGCTTGCCTTGGGTAAGATTTTCAAAGAATGTTTTCTGGTCTTCATCGAAATTGTCTATCGGAATATACGGGATTCTACTCATCGTTTCCCCCAATTGTACTATGGATTTATTGTTCCACTTCACGGCGAAATACACGAACGGCATGATAGAAAAATCGGTCTGCCATGTCAATGTCGGACTGCAAAGATGAGATTTGGGTTGAAGCTTAAATTTTCTTTTTGGCACAAAACTTGCTGCATGTTTTTCTGGTATTACGTTTTATTCGTAACCAATAAAATTTGATGAAACTCTAAGAATCTGTTCAAGCTGACCACCTTCCCGGCTCTGATCATCTTCGGCGTTGGCTTTTTTCACGATTTTACGCGAACGGATTTCTGAGTGTGATTCAACGAGGAGAAAAAAATGAAAAAAATTTTACTGGTCTTAATGATTCTCTTTCTTCCGACTCCTGTTCTTGCCGATTTTTCAGTAACATTCGAAAACACCTCGGACTCGAAGATGTATTACGAATTATTCTGGGTTAATCACCCGTTCAATTTGCCGTTTCCCTCGCGGATGGCGGGCGGAGAATTGGGTGTTTCGCAAAGCTTTGACCTCAGCTTCAATTATGAGCCTGGCAAGTATTATGTTGTCTGGAGAGATGACAAGGAGCGGATGCGCCGAATTCTGGTTGTAGTGGATGATACCGTTAAAGCGGTTACGGTCACACCCAAGGAAGCGATATTTTAGGTAAAATGGTTACACACTATGAGCGGCCTCACATAGATTTG
>CAYSUA010000096.1:0-13441 GCA_964433795.1 uncultured Desulfobacteraceae bacterium
CAAAGACGTTATCGAAGATGATCATGGCGGTCTCTCTCTGCCCGAATACGGGATTCCCCAGTTCTTCGATATCATCCGCCTGATCTCTTTCCGCTGAATAGGGAGAATACTGGCACACATAAGTGAGTCCTTTGGTGTCGGTGGGAATGGCAAACGCTATTGCATAATCTTCCTCACCCTCGAAATGGGCGGCTTGGGGCAAAACCACAAGCTCGTGGCTGGCATAGGCGCCGCTGATGTTGATCTTGGCACCGCGGACGAATATGCCGTCTTTATTCTTATCCACGAGTTTCAGGGAAAGAAAGGGATCGGACCAATCCAGTGTTTTCTGGTTGCGCCGGCCTCTCGGTTCGGTGAGGGCGCCTGCAACGGAGAGGTCTTTGCGCTGAACCATCTTAAGGTATTCCATGAATTTGGGGTGATATTCCGTGCCCAGTTCACGATCCATTTCCCACGTGGTGCTGGCCAGAGCATGAAACGAATCATACCCTACACATCGATAGATGCATGTTCCCAGCATCTCGGCGGTGAACGTACCGGCTTCCGCCTTTTTAACCAAATCATCCGTACCGGCGCTGACATGGGTGTACCGGTTGACCACATCATCCACAAGCGGGCTGTAGCAGGACATGATGTCTTTATATTTCGGGTCAAGCGCCCAGGCATAGCTGGCCTTATTGGCCTCGACCACGGTCCGGGTGTTTTTGTTTTCAAGGACGTTATCCACCCTTTTCCCGTTCATGAACACCCTGGGTTTCAAATCTTTCAAGCTTTCCTCAAACTGCTCCGGTGTCATCAATGCCATTCTTCTCCTCCTCTTCTCCCTATTCGATTGAATGCTGTAACGAACTATATCAATTCCCATGCCAGGCCGTGAAAATGGATCTGTTCAAACCTAACGTATTGAATTCAAATGAGAATTGTAAGATTTGTTTATTTATGAAAAACCATCAGGGGATTCTTATTGTTGCAATATTGCAACGATAGGGGCGGGAAAGAATTGCATTATTGAAATGATTACTGTGAGGACTTAAGGCCCTTGGTACGGCCGTCCTGTTTTGGTGTCTTAAGATTAAAGCGCTTCATCTTCCGCCAGAGCGTCGTTGTGTGGATACCGATTTCAGCGGCTGTGGCTGCTCGATTCCAGTTGTTCCTGGATAATGCTTCATAGATATAGGATCGTTCCAGCTCATCCCAGGTAAGGTTTCTTTCCCCGTGTTCTCCCGGATCATCCGACTTCCTGATATCCGAATGAGGACGGAGATAATCGGGCAGATGTCCGATTCCGATCAAATTATCTCTACTGACGACCATGGTATATTCAATAATATTTTCCAGCTCACGGATGTTGCCTGGAAAATCATGAGCCATGAGAATGGGCAGAACTTCGGGGGCAAGCCCCTGAATATTCTTACCACCGAGATGATTGATCTTATGGATGAAGTGTTCGATCAAAAGCGGAATATCTTCCTTTCGTTTTCTCAGTGGTGGAAGCTCGAGTCTCACCACATTAATGCGGTAGTACAAATCCTGCCGGTACTTTTCTTCCTTGACCAAACTTT
Organism: uncultured Desulfobacteraceae bacterium; assembly: GCA_964433795.1. Taxonomy (GTDB): domain Bacteria; phylum Desulfobacterota; class Desulfobacteria; order Desulfobacterales; family SURF-15; genus DUZK01. The sequence goes on from CAYSUA010000096.1 coordinate 1,563, forward strand.
CCAAATTTTTATTGGTAGCGGAAACGATACGGACATCCGCCTTCTGGGATTTTGTGCTGCCAAGCGGCTCATAAACTTTATCCTGGAGCACCCGGAGAAGCCGGATCTGCAGCGCCGGGGAGATATCACCGATTTCATCCAAAAACAGCGTACCCCCTTCCGCCAGGGCGAGTCGTCCCGGCTTATCCTTTTTGGCGTCTGTAAAGGCACCCGCTTTATAGCCGAACAACTCGGATTCGAGAAGGGTGTCGGGCAGGGACCCGCAGTTTACGGTAATCAACGGTCCTTTCTTTCGGCGGCTGAGGGTATGGATGGCTTTTGCAAAGAGTTCTTTTCCCGTACCGCTCTCCCCCTCTATCAGAACCGTCGTATCGCCTTCCGATATGAGCTCCAGCATTCCGAAAAGGCGCAGCATTTCTTTGTTTTTACTGATGATATCCTGAAACGAATGGCTTCCGGACAGCTCTTTCCTCAACTCTTCTTCAACGCTCAGATCTCGAAACGTCTCCACCCCGCCGATCACTGAACCTTTTCCGTCTTTTAAAAGGGCGGTAGAAATACTGACCGGTATACGGTGCCCTTCTGCATTAAGAATAAATACAGGCTGGTTAATATAAGATCGGCCCGTTTGCATGGTTTCACGCAGCATACAGTTTTTCTCACATACACTGGCTTTGAACACCTCCCAGCAATACCGCCCGATAGCCTCCTCCCGATGGATACCGGTGATTTCTTCCGCAGCACGGTTAAAGGATGTAATTTTCCGATCTGAATTGACGGTGAAAACACCATCCGCAATGCTATCCATGATGATCTGTGTATGATTCTTATGCACTTTATCCACGATAACCCTTTCGAGGGATATGGTTTGAAAGCCTTTATGGAATGTGTCCATACAGTTAACGATGTAAAATTAGTGCGGATATCACAATCTGTCAACAGGATCATTTATCTCTTCCCTATTGAACTGGGCTTGTGGAATCGGTAGCCCATACCTGAAACGGTTTCGATCAAGGATGCTTTTTCGTTCAATTTTTTCCTTAATGACCGGATAACTGCATCGACGACATTACTTCCACCCTCGTATTTATATCCCCACACATCATTTAATAAAGATGTTCGAGTGCATACTTTTCCATCCCGTTGATAAAGATAATTCATGACTTCAAATTCAAGAGGCGTTAATCCGACTCGCCGGCCATCAATTATTAATTCGCGTGCTTCCATATCAAAGAAATCATCGGGCTCAATACCGATCTCGGCATCAACAAGACTGCTTAACCAACCCCCGACTAGAGACGATCCGAAGTCCAGCACGGCACTGAAGCATTGTTTTCCATCAAGCTGTACGTCGATGTGTTCCAACACCTTAAAACCGAGCGTTTGAAGCACAGGAACATAAGGACCCGGATCCTGGACCGTTACATAAACCCGCCTGAGATACAGCCGCTGCTCTATGTAGGTGCGTTTGATATCCAGCCAGCACGCAGCCTGTACAGGTGATGGAGCCTCGCCCATTTCTCGACCGAGCCATCTGCGGATAAAGAGGGCTTGCTGCTTTTTCGGAATCGGATCCTCCTGAAGATGCTCCCACCAACTGCAAATAACGGGATCTTCCTTAAGGAGGGATCGCTTCACGGTCTCTGGATTGAACATGTAATAATAGCCTGAGACCGCTCCGTTTCTATCGCGTACAGCATTAAAGGCATTCGGCAACTGTTTCCACCACCATTCAACCAATGCGGCGGCCTGTGAGCCGTCGTTTTGATCGGTAATGGTATGAATATCTCCCATATCTTCAGGTTTTGCCGGCTCAACGGCATACGGCTGCAAATCGCTGGGGAAAAAGGCCTCTCGAACAATCGGATTCTCGACCATATAAAGCAAATCGGCGGTATATCGCCAAAGCTCGGACTTGCCTGCCTCACTCATTTCCTGGCGGAGTTGGCTCCACGCAGCCTGCCGAAATAAACGGTACCTGTTTGGATCTGCTGCCTTCAAGGAAGATGCGATTGCCTGGCGAACCGCATCATGAACGATGAGTCCGTCTCTGCCGCTTTCCACAAAAGGAAAAGCTCGAAGCCGCTCAAAAGCATCTTGGGGAGCAGCATGGGGAAGCATCGCATATAGGAGTGAACGGGTCGTACGGCGGATGACTGAAGCGGCATCGAGTATTTCTCGCGTTAAGGGATCTTTTACATCAGAGATGTATAAACGGATGAGTTCTTCTACAACATGCTGGGTTACAATCTCTTCCAGGTTGAGAGAAGGCCGTTCTTTCAATGCGACAGCTGCAAGTTTAAGTGCCAGGGGATGGCCATGGGCAAAGTGGTTGATACTGCGCGCAACATCTTCTTTCACGCTGAATCTCAACAACAGTTCAATGGCCTCTTTATCCGTCAGAGATTCCAACCGAATACTTTCAAACAACCCCTGCCAACTGGGTGCGACCAACCAGGAAGATACCGGCGGCTCCCTCCCAAAAAAGAATACCCGCACATTCTTGCCAAGGGCAGGGACAAAGACCTGACGAAGCCATGTATCCATAAGCCGGAAAACTTCATAAGTGTCGAGGGCAAGCACCACCCGTTCCCCTAGTTGCCCCAACCTGTCTGCTGCATCCTCCGGGGTGGTGTGATCACCGCCGATTGCTGCATCAAGCCGATGAAGGAATCCTTTCTCTGTGGGTTCAATGGAACGGCAATCCAGACGTACAACAGTGGCGCCTCGTTTGCGCGCTTCTTCCGCAAAAACTTCTAAGAGAATCGATTTTCCGATACCGCCGATTCCATGGATATGGGCAACAACTGGGCTCTCTTGCTTTAGGACTTGAAGAAGAAACTCCATCTCCTCGGTTCTGCCTATAAAGTTCTCCATAGCCTGTTGTGTCAATAAATCCTTCATTTTATGAACCATTTGTCTGGCCTCCCAATAATAGATTCGGAAACTCATCACGCCGATTGATCTACCGTTTTAAATCAAAAAAAGAGGAGTTTGCGTTGTTTGAATTTAGTTGGATTCCCGGTTCGATAATAAGGAAAATGGATGATACCATCAATAGAAAAAACAGGCAATTGCAATACCTCGGGAATATATATATCCTCAATTATGCGTTTTTTTATGAGATTCCATATGGAATCCATTAATAATTGCTTCTGATATCGATCATTATCATTTTTCATAATTTTTTCATCTTCTCATCATGACTTTTGCAATTCGGCACTATAAATATATACACTAAGCAGTGCGGCCCCACATCCTAGGAAATCAAGACCACTAAACTGTAAGGAGGTAACGATATGCCAACTCTATTCGCCGTTTACAATTTAAAAACAGACAAAAATAGTGAGGAATATGACACTTACCTCACCAAAACAAAAATTCCCGGAATTCGAAGTGCACCGTGGTGCACAGCATTCAGCACCTGGAAAATAGATAAAGTTCTTGCCCCTGCCGTATCTGAACCCGAAGGCGAATTGCCCGCAGAATCGCCATACCAGTATATTGCCAAAATTGAAGTGTCGGACTTAGATGCGATGGTCGGTTTTCTTGGAACCGATGCGGGGAAGGAATTTGTCAAATCCTGGAGCGTTTATGTCGACCCCAAATCGATCTTCACAATGGGTCATGAGGTATAAATATAACTCTGTGGGCCGCAATGCTGCATTACTCTTTCGGAATCATTATGGAAAAACCATTTAATGTATGCCTACAAGGCTCCTGACAGATGAAGCGTATGCTGTTGGGAGGTTGGTGCAAATCTTAAGGGGGAGGTGAAGCATGGGTTCACAGGCAAAAGAGCTGACCGAACGCTTCAAAGCTTTAAACAATGAAATGATCGCATTCGTTGAGAAATGTTCTGATGAAGAGTGGAAAAAAATATGCCCCGATGAAAAATTGCCGGTTGGTGTCGTGGCAAGCCATGTTGCAATAAGGCACTATGGTGCGTTTGATTGGGCCAAAATGATTGTCGCGGGTGAAAAGTTGCCTGAAATCACCAAAGAGGCGAACGAACAGATCAATGCTGAGCTTGCGGAAGAGCAGAAGAACTGCACAAAGAGTGAAGTACTAGGCTTCCTCTATGAAAACGGATCAACGGTTACCGATTATCTGAGTGAGCTTGAAGACTCGAATTTTGATCGCACCGGCTATTTTGCCTTAACAGGTGGGGAGATCAGCACCAAACAATGTGTCGAGAAAATCATTCTTCAAAGAGGAAACGATCATTTAAATAGCATGAAGAAAGCTATCGGGTAGGATCTGATCTCACAAGAATCAAAGGGGAGATTTGATTGAATTTGTCCTTTCTATGAATTGGTAAGGTTTGAAAAGAACTCGCCGGCAATAGCCATTTGTCATTATGCCAGATCATTAAGCTCGCTGTTTCCAGATGTCCCTCTGCCCAATCTAACGGTATGAAATCCCTGTTATTGATTTCCTGGTTTTCGGTTATTTCGGGCAGCACCGATATGCCAACCCCCTCTTCAATACACTGTTTAATTATGGATCACTCACTCCAGACCGGTGTGAGCCGTTGAGTATACTTTTGATTGATTCCCCGCACGACATCATGATAGGCACGATAGAGGGGAGGGGAGGTCGGTAGTCCATGACTTGAGAACAAGGCTAGAGAAAATGAAACTGGTCGAAAATATCCCGGTAGATACGCATACCATTGAAGGCTTGATTAAAGGCAAGAATGACCTTTTTCTCGTGTGGCCGGCAGCAAACTATCCCTTTGATCACGGGCAATGGCAGGAAGTGCTGAATCCGGATGAAGGAAATAGGTCATTTTTCATTTATGATGATCATGAACTCATCGGCCATGCCGCCTTAAGGAGAACTGAAATCCAGGGTATGTTTGCCGTATGTTATTTGTATCTTTTACCGGGTATCCGTTCAAAAGGATTGGGAGCGAGGATGATGACCCTTCTGGAAGACTATGCCAGAGAGAAACTTTCTGCCCGGCAGTTGGTTTTGAGAACACGAAGCTACAACCCCATGGCCGTCAGATGCTATGAAAAAGCCGGGTTCACGGAATTTAACAGAGATGGAACGCTGATCCATATGTCAAAGGTGCTCAAGCCAGGATGAAGCAACCATAACATAAGGGGGCAGGACCATGATCGTCGAGCACTTAGGGAAGACACCTGATATTCACCCGTCAGCCTATGTTGCACCAAATGCAGCGGTTTGCGGGGCTGTCACCGTTGGGGAGAACAGCCGCATACTTTTCAATGCATCCATCGTTGCCGAAGGAGGCTCCATACGAATCGGCAGCAATTGCATCATCATGGAAAATGCCGTTGTTGCCATTTATCCCCGGGTGTAATAGTAATAGCTGCAATTTGCCTCGGACAACATGAACAGTGTCTATTTGTTAATGCTCGGCTAAGTATATACAGGAGGAACAGTGACGGTTGAATCAGCGTTTGCTTTAGCGTTTGCTTTGTTTGTTTTTGTTTCCATTCCGGGGCCCGGTGTTTTCGTAACCATCGCACGGTCGCTGGCTTCGGGGTTCCGACCTGCTGTGGGACTGGTAATCGGTATTGTGCTTGGCGATCTGTTTTTTCTGATCATTGCCGTACTCGGAATGGCGGCCATCGGTAAAATCTTGGGCGAATTATTTTATTTCATTAAGCTGTTTGGCGCCTGTTATTTGATCTGGATGGGGGTTAAGTTGTGGATTAAAAAGCCCCAGCCGTTAAATCAGGTTGATGTGGGAAATGAATCCACTTTTGTTAGAAATTTCATCGCCGGTTTTACCCTTACCCTGGGCAACCCCAAAGTTATACTGTTTTACTTGGGGTTTTTACCGGCTTTTATGAATCTTTCAAATCTCAGTTCCGGTGATTTTGTGCTGGTTGTCACCCTGGTGGGATTCGTTGTTGGTGCTACGCTTGCCGCATATGCGTGGGTCGCTGCCTATGCAAGAAGGTTTTTCACAAACCTGCGTGCCGTGCGACTATTAAACCGGAGCGCCGGTGTGATTCTATTCGGAACCGGTGTTGCGATTGCTGCAAAACGGTAAAGATGGGGAATTAACTTGATAGTATAGGAATTTCCTTTTTAGGACAGTTCCTTTTCTTTTTCCCACATCGGCAAAAAAAAACGGATAAACGTCTGTGTATGTCTGTGGCTAATTTATGGCTGAGCGCTTTTTTCTGTATTGTGGTGCATCATGAATTCCGTGGAGATTTTAAAAGATTTCTTTTTTATTGAAAGAGGTTACCTGAACGGAAACCATTTTGTTTACAATGGAACCCCCCCGGTTCTAATCGATACGGCCTATATTGCCGATTTCAGCGAGACAGAAAACCTGATCAACAATCTCGGTGTAAAACTAATTGATATTAAACTGATTGTCAGCACCCATACCCACTGCGATCATATCGGTGGAAATAAATTCATCCAGGAAAAATCCGGTTGTGACATTGCGCTGCACAAAACCGGAAAATATTTTATCGACACCTATGACGATTGGTCCACATGGTGGAAGTACTACAGCCAGGATGCAGAATTTTTCAACTGCTCCCAAGCCCTTGAAGACGGGGATACGCTCGCCATCGGACCCTATGATTTCAAGGTCATTTATACGCCGGGACATGCCTCTGACGGCATTGTTTTATACAATAGTAAAGAGAAGCTGCTTCTATCCTCAGATACGCTCTGGGAAAATGATATGGCAACACTAACCGCCCGGGTGGAGGGGAGTACGGCGATTTTCAAATGGCAGGAATCCATCGAGAAGATCGAATCCCTCGAGGTTAATACCGTATATCCGGGACATGGAAGCCCCTTTATTACATTCAATGAAGCGATCTCCAAGACAAAATCTAAAATAAAAGAGTATCTGGAACATCGGGAGAAAATCGGACTCGACCTGCTGAAAAAGATTATCGTATATACGCTGCTGATGCGAAAAACAGTGGATGAATCCCTGTTTTTTCCAAACCTGATGGAAACCTACTGGTTTAAGGAGACCATCGATCTATATTTCGACGGTGATTACCAGACCCTTTACGACACGGTTATGCATGATTTTATCGAACGGGGAATTGTCAAACGCAAGACCGGGAGGATTTATACAACCGTCAGACCCTAATCCGGATAAACCCGTCAGAGAGAGGCGGCCATGCCAATTTGGGGAAGATTATGAATAAGGAGTTAATAAAATGGCGCTGTTAAAACCATTCAGACTCAACATTATGTTGAAGTTGCTAATCGTACTTCTGAGCATTTCCCTGATTTCTCTCCTCCTATTTGCGGTTATTTCCTACTATCACATGAAAAGCCTCGGAAGTTTTGCTCTGGACAGAAGTGTTTCTCTTGGCGATCAGGCTATCGCAGACAGTACCAATGCCTTGGATGAACGAGCGAAACAATATCTTCTTCGTCTTGTCGTCGACCAAGCGGCGTTGAGCAACACCATGTTGAGGAGAGTTCGAAATGAAGTAGACATCTTGACATCTTACGCAACCATTTTATGGCGACACTACGATCCCGATCTCTCCGATCATGTTAATCTGCATTTTAAAAGCCCTATCAGTATCTTTGAGCGCTTATCAGTTCATCTGGCTCCCGGTGTATCTTTGAACACACGGAGAATTAGAAAAGATATTCTGATCGGCCAGGCCATGGATTACCTTTTCCAAACCATCTTTAAGAACAATCGCACACTTAGATATGTCTATGCTGCCACTGAAAAAGGTACGGGATACACTTTTCCGTTTACGGTGCTCCCGGATGACTTCGATTCGAGGAAACGGCCGTGGTACAAAAAGGCTGCGGAAGTCGGAAAAGCCAGCTGGTCGGATTTATACGTTGGCGCACCGGAAAACGAACTGATGATCACCTGCTCGAAGCCCTTCTACGATCAAGACGGCAGACTAATAGGAGTGGTCGGTGCAGATGTCACGGTAACGGCAATCAACGATAAAATCATCAACACCCAAGTGGGTGAAGCCGGATATGCGTTACTAATTGACAAAAAGGGCAACGCCATCGCGCGTCCCGGATTGACGCCCGCCTCCAACAAATGGGACGATTCATTTGAAACGGAAAATCTCCTAGAAACAAAAGATGTGGTCTTCAAGGGAATTGTGCGAGATATGGTTAGCGGCAATACCGGCGTCGCCAGATGCAAATTCCCGCAGGGTAAGAAGTATATTGCATACACTCCGCTGCAAGATATCGATTGGTACCTGGGCATCGTCCTGCCGGAGGATGAGGTGATTGCACCGGTGAAAAATACGAAAAACAAAATTATTAATGCCACGGATAAGACACGTTCTCAAATACATGATCGTATCAAAAAGTTGGAGATTATTTTTCTCGGACTCTTAATCGTCCTCCTACTGATCGTCACCGGCATTGCATTAAAATTATCAAAAAAAATATCGCACCCCATATTGGCATTGAATAGTGGTGCAAAAAAGATCGGCGGAGGCGACTTGGACCATCGGATTGAAGTGGCATCCGGCGATGAAATCGAAGAACTGGCCCGATCCTTTAATAGAATGACCGAAGATCTCAAATCCCATATCGATGAACTTCAACAGGCAACCGCGGCCAGAGAAAGAATCGAAAGTGAATTGAGAATAGCCAAGAACATTCAAATGGGATTTCTGCATCAATCTTTTCCCCCTTATCCCGACAGAATCGATTTCGATATTTTTGCCACCATTGAGCCCGCACGACAGGTGGGAGGGGATCTGTATGATTTCTTCTTTGTGGATGAAGATCATCTCTGTTTTCTGATAGGAGATGTTTCCGGGAAAGGGGTCCCTGCTGCTTTGTTCATGGCGATCACAAAAATTCTGGTAAATACAAATACGATTGTGAGCGTATCTCCCCACGAAGTAATGCGAAACGTAAATACACAGCTTTTGCTCAATAACGAAGGCTCCATGTTTGTAACACTGTTTTTGGGAATCATGAACCTAAAAACCGGCAACCTATCATATTGCAACGCCGGGCATAATTATCCTTATCGCATCGATGCCGGTGGCAAGGTGACAATGCTTGAAACCATCAATGGGCTCCCACTGGGTATCATGGATACAGTCGACTGGGAGTCCGGACAGATTGCATTGGGCAAAGAAGATATGCTCTTTCTCTATACGGACGGTGTTACGGAGGCCATGGACAGGGATGAGCAGTTCTATTCGGATGAGCGCCTTGAGAAAGAGCTGACAGCGCTCAAAGACAGGCCGATCACGGAAGTCGTTTATGGTGTCACCGAAAGCGTGAAATCCTTCTCCGCAGGGATTCCCCAGTCAGATGACATTACCATGTTGGCCTTGAAATATAACGGGTCATAAATCGGGGACGTATGTGGCCTTAATTCTTATTTATTTTTTGTAAATAGTTTTAAATATTGTTCGTAGCCTTCCTTTTCCAAATCATCTTTTGAGATGAATCTCAATGAAGCAGAATTGATGCAGTATCTTAAGCCAGTGGGTTCAGGTCCATCCGGGAACAAATGGCCCAGATGGGAATCTCCATGGCGGCTTCGCACCTCTATTCTGACCATAAACAGGCTTCGATCTTTCTTTTCCACGATGTTTCCCGATTTAAGGGGCTGGGTAAAACTCGGCCATCCGGTACCCGATTTAAACTTATCGTTGGAACTGAACAGCGGTTCTCCGGAGACGATATCCACATATAAGCCTTCTTGTTTATTATCCCAATATTCGTTTTTAAACGGCGGTTCCGTGCCATCGTGCTGCGTGACCTGATACTGTATGGGGGATAGTTTTTTACGCAGCTGTTCATCGTCCGGTTTCACATACTTACTGCTGGATTGACTCGATGTGGCTTCCTTGGAATCTTGCCATACTTTCTTTAGAAATTGATCACGGCCCGAATGTAACCTGTAAACCTTGTATCGCAAAGGGCTCTTTTTATAATAATCCTGATGATAGTCTTCAGCCGGATAGAACCGATCAAACGGGACGATTTCAGTAACTATCGGTTTCTTGAACCGGCCGGATTCGTTGAGTTTCTTTTTCGATTCCTCAGCCAGCCGCTTCTGTTCCTCATCATGATAAAAGATGGCAGAACGGTACTGAGAGCCCCTATCGACAAACTGGCCCCCGGGGTCCGTCGGGTCCACATGCCGCCAAAAAACTTCCAGCAATTGGGAATAGTTCACTTTCCCGGAATCATAAGTAACCTTTATGGCTTCGGCATGCCCGGTAATACCGGCGGATACGTCCTCGTAGGTCGGATTTTCTTCATGCCCGCCGATATATCCGGAAACAACGTCCATTACCCCTTCAACTTTTTCGAAATCAGACTCCGTGCACCAGAAACAACCGCCTGCAAATGTTGCAACTTTATAGCTATTATTTTCTGTATTCATCGTTTTTCCCGCCATGCTTGGATCATATTTAAAATACTGAAATCCAGAAAAAAGGATCAGCGCCATGAGAATAATTTTTACCATATTTTTCATTTTTTCACCTGTATAAAGTTAAGAATCATCGGCATTCGTGCGATGTTTGTCCCTTCATCAAAATGGATTTGAGGTTAAGGCGCATTCAAAACAATACATATAATTTTAGTAACCATTTTTGATGGAAAGTCAAAGTATTGAAGTATTCATACACGTTATTTTTATTGGTCGGTCTATGGAGAGAATCATTACATTATCGATGATACCCATTAGCAAAAAAACAGGTAAGCGTTCAAAGGTTTTGATTGGACGTGAACCCCGAACCTTTGAACCCTGAACCCCTGAACGGTAACAAAAACAGGTTTTGACTGACGAGCCGGTTCAAGGTAGGATGGATCTAACAGTACAAAAATTAATCTTTAGGGACACGGATGAACGCGGATTATTAGGGTTTTGAAAAGAACAGAATATTTTTATCTGTGTGTATCTGCGTCCAATTGAACTTAACATGGAGATTTGAACGTATGCAGGATCCTCAGATGGAAAAGCCGGCGCTGCTGATTATAGATATGCTGAAAGACGTATTTAAAGAGAGCCATAATTATCCCATCACACCCCATGCAAAGAAAGTCGTCGATCCGATCAATCGACTCATCAAGGGGTTTAGAGCCAAAGGATGGCCCATCGTGTTTTCCAATGATGCATACCATGAAGACGATTTCATCTTCAAAGGCCGGATGAATCCACACGCAATTGCAGGAACAACAGGTGCCGAGGTCATTGACGAACTCGATTTTAAGGAACAAGATTATTGGTTGCCCAAGCCCCGGTTTTCGGCTTTTTTTCAGACCGGTCTTGAAAATTGGCTTCATGAAAGGGAGATTACACTTTGTGCCGTTGCCGGGATTGCCACGCATTTTTGTGTCATCACCACTGTCATGGACGCCATATGTCATGATTTCAAGGTGGTTATGCTGGAGGACTGCTGCGCTGCCTTTACCGAAGAGGTCCACCGGCAAACGTTAAACAGTTATCGGCGCAATCCGCTGTATCCGCTGCTTCGGGTATCAACTTCCAATGAACTATATGATGAACTCGGACTAATGATTGCAGAATAATTGAGGCGGTTATGACCCATGTTATCGTAAAAGGTTATGTGCCCGGCGCCATCGGGAGGATTGCAGAACTTCATGGGTGTTATTACAGCGAGCACTGGGGGTTCGGTCTTTTTTTCGAAGCAAAGGTGGCGACCGATATGTCTGAATTTCTAAGCAGGCTCGACAAAAACCGGGATGGGTTCTGGACCATCTGCAAAGGAAATCGGGTTGAAGGCGCCCTGGCAATTGACGGAGCCAAAGCCGGATCCGAAGGTGCGCACCTTAGATGGTTCATCTTATCTTCGGAGGTACGGGGTTCCGGATACGGAAATAAACTGATGGAAAAAGCTGTCGATTTCTGTAAGAGATGTGGCTACAGGCAG
>CAYSUA010000097.1:0-1052 GCA_964433795.1 uncultured Desulfobacteraceae bacterium
ACCCGTCTGATTATGTCCAGAATCCGAGCATCATATCCCGACATAACCGTATGGTCTCCATTAACGTGGCAATGAGTATGGATTTGACGGGCCAGGTGGCTGCAGACGCACTGCCGATTAATTATTTTTCCGGCGTAACCGGTATGGTCGACTTTATGCGGGGAACAGCTATGGCGGATAACGGCAAATCCTTCCTCATTATGACCTCAACCTCACAGAACGACAAAAAAAGTCGAGTCGTTCCCATGCTTTCCGACACCGCCGTGGTCGTACCCCGGGGGGATGTCCATTATGTGGTCACCGAATACGGAGCTGTGAATCTTTTTGGGAAAAGCATTCAAGAAAGGGCCTTGTGCATGATCAGCATCGCCCATCCGGATTTCAGGGATGAACTCTTCTTTGAAGCTAAAAAAATGGGATTGCTTGCACCGGATCGAATCCTGAAAGAATCCCTGCACGGCATTTACCCCGTTCAATTTGAAGAGGTACTGGAAATCGATGGAGAACCGGTAGTCTTCCGGCCGGTAAAACCGGTTGACGAGCGGCGCATTCAGGAACATTTCTATACCCTGGATAAAAACGACGTGGTGGCCAGATTTTTTCACGAAAAATCGACCTTTTTCAGAGAGGAGGTCGAGGGGCTGTCACAGATCGATTATGTGAAAAACTTGACCATTGTGGCCGTCATCGGAGAGTTTGGATTCGGAAGTGCCATTGCGGTCGGGGAATACCTGCTGGACGAAAAAAAAGACATGGCTGAAATCGCCTTTTCGGTAAGCAAGGACTGGCAAGGCAAAGGGATCGGTAAAATCATCTTGCGAAAACTGGCGGAATCGGCAAAAGAAAACAAAATCTCCGGGCTATATGCCTACACGGTCCCTGATAATGCGGCAATGATTCGTCTGTTCAGAAGTTTGCCGTACGAGGTGGAAGAGATCCCGGAAAATGACGTGATTCTGCTGCAATGCAAATTTGATGAAGCGTAGTTCCTTAATAATCATTTCTCTATTTTTTATGGTAAAATTTTTCATCCTGCCACCAAGACACCAAGG
>CAYSUA010000097.1:1062-4032 GCA_964433795.1 uncultured Desulfobacteraceae bacterium
AGAAAAAATAAAATGATATCTTTGTGTCTTTGCGACTTTGTGGCAAATTGTTTTGGATACTTTTCCGGTTTATCCGGGTTAGGCTATTCTATGAAGGGTAAAAACAATTATGCATAAAGTACGATTTCTTCCTCACAATAAAGAGATAACGGTTCCGGATGGTGAAAATCTTATTCGTGCAGCCATGGAGGCGGGGGTGCATATCAATGCATCCTGCGGCGGTGAAGGCGTTTGCGGAAAATGCCGGGTGATCGTTGAAGACGGAACTGTGGAAGACGGAATAACGGAAAAGCTGAGTCAGGACGATATGGAAAAGGGGTATCGCCAGGCCTGTCTTGCCAAGATCAAAAGCGATCTTACGGTACGGATTCCCGTTGAATCCACCATTGATGCAAAAGTTTTAAACCTTCAGGCGACTCCCCGGCGCACCGCCCGGGTCCGGCATATCGATCTTGAAGAATTAAGAGAAAAAGAGCTTTTTGTTCCGCCCGTGGAAAAAAAATATCTGGAATTGCCGGAACCTACCGTTCAGGATAATTTGCCGGATGTCACCCGATTGGTCAGTTTTTTGAAAGCCAATCACGATGAGCACCGGATAGAGGTGGATCTTTCGGTTATACGTAAAATACCCGGAATCATGAGGGAGGAAAATTTTAAAGTCACCGCAACCCTTGCCCGACCCGTTCGGGATTCCGGAAAAACCCGGATCATTAATGTTCAGCCCGGAGATAAGACCGATCGCAACTTTGCCATTGCCATGGACATCGGAACCACCACCATTTACGGGCAAGTGATCGACCTCAAAAATGGAAAAATCTTGTGTCAATACGGTGACTTCAATGGACAAATCAGCTACGGTGAGGATGTCATCAGCCGGCTGGTATATGCAGAAAAACCGGGCGGATTGGAAACGCTTCATGGCGTGGTTATCAATACCATCAACAAAATCCTGAAGCGGATTATTTTGAAGGCCGGAGTCGATCCGGATGAAATTTCCACCATCACCCTTGCCGGCAATACCACCATGACGCAGTTACTGCTCAGAATCGACCCCGGATATATTCGCCGGTTTCCTTATGTTCCGTCGGCTACCCTTTACCCCCCCCTTCGCGCTTCAGGCCTGGGAATGGAACTGGGCGATCACGTCACCGCCCTGGTTTACCCGGCCGTGTCCAGCTACGTGGGGGGAGATATCGTAGCCGGGGTCATGGGCTCCGGAATGTACCGTGCCGAAGAACTCACGCTCTATATGGATATCGGAACCAATGCTGAAATCGTCATCGGAAATCAGGACTGGTTGGCTTGTGGCGCGGCCTCTGCAGGCCCGGCCTTTGAAGGCGGCGGAATAAAACTCGGAATGCGAGCCACCGAAGGGGCCATAGAGGATTTTTCCATTGATCCGATTACCCTGGAACCCATGAACATAACCATCGGTAATGTTCGGCCCAAAGGCATATGCGGCTCCGGCCTCATCATAGCGGTCGCCACTATGTTTGAGATGGGAATCATCGATAACCGGGGAAAATTCGACCGGGATCTCGATACCGATCGAATCCGTGTGGTGGATGATATTTGTGAATATGTTCTGGCCTGGGCCGATGAAACCCAAATCGACCGGGACGTGGTGCTGACGGAGCCGGACATTGAAAACCTGATTCGAGCCAAAGGCGCCATGTACAGCGGATGCATGACACTTCTTGAAGAGGTGGGCCTGAGCGTTCATGATCTCGATCGGATCATCATGGCCGGTGGTTTCGGCAGTTATGTGGACCTTGAGAAGGCGATGACCATCGGGCTTCTGCCTGAAATCGATCCGGAACGGGTCATGTTTATCGGAAACGGCTCGTTGATGGGAGCCCGGATGAGTTCTTTGACCAACCGCATTCGAAAAGATGTTGTTGAAGTGACCAAGAAGATGACAAATTTCGAGCTTTCAGAGACTTCCTCGTTTATGGACAAGTACGTGGCTGCGCTTTTCCTGCCCCACACGGACATGAATCAATTCCCAAAGTTGAAGGCGCGGCTGAAATCCCGAAAAGCGCTAAAAATTTCAAATTCTTAGCCGATCCCCATAACCGAACGCATGGATCGTCTTTGTCCTTTTCAAATGAACTACCCCGCAACAAGATACGGGGTATCAAGCGGAAACATCTTAACGCCTCAAGAGACGGGAAATGAAACTCTTGTCCGCCTCTGGTGGGTTCAACAAAAGCGCTCTCTTTTTATTGACAAATTCGAGATACTAAAATAAATTGACTCCTTTTAATGCAATCGTCGGGTCGCGAGCTCTTTTGATCGTTTGTTTGATCGATTTAAATTCAGTCCCGCCGGTCGTGAGAAATGCGTAATTCTATCTACCGATGTAGATTTAAAACATAACAAAAATATCGGAAAAGAAAGGGGGGGTGCAAACGGAAAGGACTTGAATTTGATTGGCTGAATTTTGGTATTTTTATCATAACTTTCACAAAAAGCTAACAATTGAAATGACTTAGAGGAGGCAAAATTGGGTTTTGACGTTTACAAAGAATCTTATTCCGGCGGTATAAAGGAAATTACACTCGGCAAAGGTGACAAGGCGATTTCCGTCGGTGGAGAGACCTGCTACCCCTTTTATTCGTTTGAAGGGGATGTGCCCAACAAGCCTAAGATTGCAATGGAAGTTTGGGATATGGAGCCGGAAGATTGGCCGGAATCCGCACGCGTTCCGTTCAAGGATGTTCTTAATGATCCGGCAGCATGGGCCAAGAAATGCGTCGATGAATACGGCGCGGATATGATTGCCCTCCAGCTTAAAAGCACAGATCCCAACTCTCTAGACACTTCCCCTGAATCGGCCGCTGAAACGGTTAAGAAAGTCCTCGGAGCTGTGGATGTTCCCATCATCGTGTGGGGAACCGCCAACGTCCAGAAGGATGAAGATGTTTTGAAAAAAGTGTCCGAAGAATGTCAGGGTGAAAATCTGATCAT
>CAYSUA010000097.1:4076-13387 GCA_964433795.1 uncultured Desulfobacteraceae bacterium
AAAAACCACAAAGGTATCGGTGCCAGTGCCATGGGGTACGGGCATACGATCATATCATCCTCTCCCATCGATGTTAACCTTGCGAAACAGATCAATATTCTTTTGGAAAACCTGGGCATGCCCATGGATCGAATGATTATCGATCCGACGACCGGCGGATTGGGATACGGTCTTGAATATTCCTATTCCGTGATGGAACGCATCCGCATGGCCGCTTTAACCCAGGGAGATGATAAACTCCAGCTTCCCCTCGTGAACAATCTCGCCAACGAGATTTGGAAATGCAAGGAAGCCAAACAGGGTGCTGATGAAGCTCCCACCCTCGGAGATCCGGAAAAGAGGGGGGTTTTGATGGAAGCTGTGGGCGGCGTCGGCTATCTGATGGCCGGATCCAATGTACTGATTATGCGGCACCCGGAAGCCGTACGGATGGTTCGATCGTTTGTCGATCTTCTGGAAGGCGGTGGAACGGCCGGTGATGTGGCCGGCATCAGCAAAAAGCTCGATGACGTGGACATCGATTTTGCATCTATCGCTCCGGAACCGGATCTGACCATCGAAGATGAAAAGCCGAAAAAAGCTGAACCGAAAAAGAAAGCTGCGCCTAAAACGGAAGAGAAAAAAGAAGCCAAAAAGGCCGAAAAAAAAGCGCCTGCCAAAGCGAAGCCGAAGAAAGCAGCCAAGCCCAAAGCGGAAGACGCTGAAAAGGCCAAGGCCGAGGCCGATGCGGCGGCAAAAGCGGATGCTGAAACCAAAGCAAAGTCTGAAGCGGATGCCAAAAAGAATGCTGAGGAAGAAGCCGAAGCCAAGGCCGAAGCCGAAGCCAAAGCAAAGGCTGACGCAGAGGCCAAGCAGAAGGCCGAGGAAGAAGCCAAAGCAAAGGCGGCTGCGGATGCTGAAGCCAAAGCAGCGGCAGAAGCATCGGCCAAGCGTGAGGCTGATGAAGCAGCGATTCGGGAAAAGCGACAAAAGGAACGGGTGGAACGCGAAAAGAAAAGAGTTGCCGGCGGTGAGAAAGAGATCGCCATGACACCGGCTGCAGAACAAGCGGATCCCCTCGATCAGATGCTGGACCGATTAAACCGAATTCATCGAAGAAGCGCTTAAAAATAAATCTATTTTCGATTTCAGATTTTCGATTTTCGACCCAAATGAGGAAGTTCTTCAGGATAATTCGAAAATCTCCAATCGAAAATCACAAATTGATTAGAGGAGGAACCATATATGGCTGAAGAAAAAACAAAAGCAGCCAAGACCAAACTGGCTGACCCCATAAAAGCTTCAATCGATCCTGCAACTCAGGAGATGATCAAGCGAGCCCATGACCTGGGTATTGAAACGGTGTTTGACCGGGCGGAAAGCATGAAGCCCTGCAATATCGGTATCCAGGGGACGTGCTGTAAAAACTGCGCCATGGGACCGTGCCGACTGCCCCTGCCGAAGTCCGGAATAGAAGGCGATGATGAACGCAAAGGGCTTTGCGGTGCGACTCCCAATACCGTAGCGGCCCGTAATTTTGCACGGATGGTCGCTTCCGGATCATCGGCGCATTCCGATCACGGACGCACGGTTGCGGAAGTTTTTCTGTCCGTGGCCCGAAAAGAGACCGATGCCTATGAAATAAAGGATGTTCAAAAGCTGCTGTCCATCGCCCCCTATTTTGATGTCGCCACCACGGTTGAGGTGGATGGGGAGACCCAAGATCGCGATGTGGACGAAATCGCTCTGGAAGTTGCTGAAAAAGCTCTCGCGGAGTGGGGCAAGGCCGAAGGCGAATTGCGCTATCTAAAACGCGCCCCGGAACCGCTTTATGAAAGATGGAAGAAAGAAGGCGTGCTTCCCAGAAGCATCGATCGGGAAGTGGTTGAAATCATGCATCGGACCCATATGGGAGTCGATCAGGATTATAAGAATCTGGTCAAACAATGCACTCGAGCAGCGCTTGCAGACGGCTGGGGCGGCTCCATGCTTGCCACCGATCTTCAGGATATCATGTTCGGAACTCCCTATCCCCTGCAGTCCGAGGCAAATTTAGGGGTGATGAAGGAAGACCATGTCAATATCGTCATCCACGGCCATGAGCCGGTGCTTTCAGAAATGATCGTAGCCGCCTCCCAAACACAAGAGATGCTGGATTATGCAAAAGCCAAGGGTGCCAAGGGTATCCAGCTGGCCGGCATCTGCTGTACGGCCAATGAAATATTGCAACGGCACGGCGTGCCGTTGTGCGGCACTTTTCTGCAGCAGGAGCTGGCGATTATCACCGGTGCCTGCGATGCAATGGTGGTGGATGTGCAATGTGTCTTCCAGCATCTTGCGGAAGTTGCAAAGTGTTTTCACACGAAAGTCATCACGACTCATCCCATTGCCAAGATGGAACAGGACAACGTGACCCATATCGAATTCGATGAGCATCACGCCATTGAAGATGCCAAACGGATCATCAAAATGGCCATCGACAATTTCGGAAATCGCGGTTCCGAAGTGATGATCCCCAGGCATAAAGCCACCCAGATCGCCGGCTTCGGTGTGGAGTCCATCGAGTACCACCTGGGCGGAAGTTTCCGCGGCTCCTACTATACCCTCAATGACAATATCATCAACGGGCGAATCAGGGGAATCGGCGGAGTGGTGGGCTGCAACAACGCCCGGACCCGCCACAACGAAAGCCACATCGCCATCGTCAAAGAGCTCATCAAAAATGACGTAATCGTGCTGACCACCGGCTGCAACGGCATTGCCTGCGCCATGGAGGGATTGCTCACGCCCGAGACCGCCGCCGTCTTTTGCGGGCCGGGTCTGAAAGAGATATGCGAAACCGTCGGTATTCCGCCGGTCCTTCATATGGGATCTTGCGTGGACAACAGCCGGATCCTCATTGCAGCCACCGAGGTGGTAAAAGCCGGGGGGCTCGGAAACGATATCCGTGATCTGCCCGCTGCCGGCAGCGCCCCGGAATGGATGAGTGAAAAAGCCATCAGCATCGGCCAGTATTTTGTGGCTTCCGGTGTTTACACCATATTCGGCCACCATTTGCCGGTGACCGGTGCGCCGGTATTTCAAGATTACCTGTTCAATGAACTGGAAAAGGTGTACGGCGGCAAGTGGGACTGTGAACCGGATCCCATCAGACACGCCCATAAGATGATCGCCCATATCGATGAAAAGCGGAAAGCGCTGGGTATCGATAAGGCCAGAGAACGGGTCTTGATGGACATGGAAGATCGTCAGAAACTCGAAGCCATATAAGTTGAAACGTGATTTTTGAAAGTGGAAACTTGAAACATAATTTTCCTCAGACAAGGAGGACATTCGTATGTCAAAATTAGTCGCATTTGCCGCCATTCAAGGTGGATACAACATCGTATCTAAAGTCGAGGGCCTCTATAAAATAGCGCTCGAAACCCATGACGCAAGTACGAAGGTCGGATTTCCTAACACGGCCTACTACTTGCCCGTGATTTACTCTCTTCTGGGCCTCAAGGTGGAGACCCTGGAAGACATTAAAAAACCGCTGGATTTTGCTCGCGGACTTCTGCCGCCGCATATAAAAGGCGTCAATAACCTGCCCTATCTCGGCCCCCTTCTGGATGCCGGTATGGCGGCGCTTTTCGCTTTTGAAATCCAGGAAGTGCTCCGGTATCTGGAGGACCCGGACTTTTACCTTCACTCCGAAGATCCGGACATCGATGCCGGAAAAATCTGGCTGGGCGCTGCCGATGATACGGTATTCCGTAAAAGAGGGGTTGAATTCGTGGACGGAAGCGCTCCCGGGTTTGCGGCCATCGTCGGTGCGGCCCCGGATCCGGAAACCGCAAAGCTCATCGTGGAAGAATACCAGAAGCGCAGTCTCTATATATTTCTGGCTGCTGGCCATAACGGAACAACCGTCAGCGAACAGCTTCTGGAAGCCGGGGTACAGATCGGCTGGAACACCCGAATCGTTCCCTTCGGACCGTATATCTCTTCCGCCATTTTTGCCCTCGGTTTCGCAAACCGGGCCGCCATGGCTTTCGGGGGCGTACAGCCGGGTGATTACAAGAAAATGCTGCTCTACAACAAAAACCGGATCTTCGCCTTTGTAAACGCATTGGGCGAAGTGGGCACGGAATGGGCCGCTGCTGCGGCCGGCGCCGTCAACTGGGGTTTCCCCACATTGGCCGATACGGATATTCCGGAAGTCCTGCCCACCGGTATCTGCACCTACGAGCATGTGGTGGCCAATGTAGCGCATGAAGAAATGGTGCAAAGATCGGTTGAAGTCCGGGGGCTGAAGGTAACGGTATCCACCATCGAGATTCCCTGCGCCTTCGGGCCGGCCTATGAGGGGGAACGGGTTCGCGGAGCCGATCTCTACGCCCAGACCGGCGGTGGAAAGACCCAGTGCACCGAGTTGGCGAAAATGGCCGAAATGAACGACATCGAGGACGGCAAGGTCGATATCGTCGGCCCGGATATTTCGAAAATCGAAGAGGGCGGTACTTTTCCCTTGGGCATTTATGTCCAGATCGCCGGGAGAGAATTCCAGCCCGATTTCGAACCGATCCTGGAACGGCAAATCCATCACCTGATCAACTATATTCAGGGCGTCATGCATATCGGACAACGGGATATATCCTGGATCCGGATCAGTAAAGCTGCAATCGACAAGGGCTTTACCCTGAAAGACATCGGTGTGGTGCTTCATGCCAAGTTCCACCAGGATTTCCAGAAAATTGTGGATAAGGTTCAGGTTACCTTGATCACCGATAAAAAAGAAGTGGACAAGCTGACCAAGCGAGCTCGCGGTGAATACAAGACCCGAGATGAGCGGGTGGAGAATATGACCGATGAGGATGTGGAAACTTACTATTCATGTACCCTTTGTCAATCCTTTGCCCCCAGCCATGTGTGCACGGTGAGTCCGGAACGAACCGGACTTTGCGGCGCATACAACTGGATGGACTGCAAGGCATCCTTTGAAATCAACCCCACCGGCCCCAATCAGCCCATTGAAAAGGGTGAGTGTCTCGATCCGGTTATGGGGCAATGGAAAGGGGTCAATGAGTTCGTCCAGCAGGCATCCAGAGGAGCCGTATCCCATTATAACTTCTACTCCATGGTGAAAGATCCCATGACCACCTGCGGCTGCTGTGAAGCTATTGCAGCGATGCTGCCGTCCTGCAACGGGGTGATGACGGTGAACCGGGAATACGCCGGGGAAACTCCCTGCGGAATGAAGTTTACCACACTGGCCGGAGTCATGGGGGGTGGACAGTCCTCCCCGGGGTTCGTGGGGCACTCCAAGTTCAACGTCACCCAGGGAAAGTTCATCCTGGGAGACGGCGGGCTGCTCCGTATGGTCTGGATGCCGAAGATTCTCAAAGAAGAAATCAAAGAACGAATCGAGAAGCGGGGTGAAGCGCTCGGTTGTCCGAACCTCTATGATATGATCGCAGATGAGACAGTGGGAACCACCGAGGAAGAGATCCTTCCGTTTTTGGAAAAAGTCGGACACCCGGCGCTATCCATGGATCCCATCATTTCAGAGTAAACCCAAATCCTGGTGCATTCGGAGGCGCGGAAACCTGTCCGCGCCCTCCGAAGCATCAGCATACATATACAAGGAGACCAAAATGGCATTAACTGGTATTCAGATTTTCAAACTCCTGCCCAAGACCAACTGCAAGGAATGCGGGGTTCCCACCTGTCTTGCGTTTGCCATGAACCTGGCATCGGGAAAGGCAGAGCTGGATAGCTGTCCGTATGTATCGGATGAGGCAAAGGAACAACTTGCGGAAGCTTCCGCACCGCCGATTCGTCCGATTGCAATCGGAAAAGGTGTCCGCGCCATTACGACCGGTGGCGAAACCGTGCTGTATCGTCACGAAAAGACCTTTTACAACCCCACGGGTATCGCATCCCTGGTAAACTCCGATATTTCGGAATCCGATCTTCAAGACAAACTGAAAATATGGAATGCGTTCCAGTTTGAGCGGGTCGGACTGAACCTGCGACCCGAGCTGGTGGCGTTAAAGGATGCCGGCGGCGATAAAGAAGCCTTTGCCCAGCGGGCAAAGCAGATTGCAGAGACATCGGAGTTTAACCTGGTGTTGATGACGGAAGATGCGGATGTGATGAAAGCCGGTATCGAGGCGTGTGGGGCTAAAAGACCGTTGATGTATGCCGCAACAGAGGGCAATGCGGATGCATTCGGGGCTCTGGCCAAAGACAATGGACTGCCCCTTGCCGTAAAAGCCGATTCCGTTGAAGGGCTTATTCCTCTGACCGAAAAGCTGACGGGACTGGGATTGAAAGATCTGGTGATCGATCCCGGCTCCAGAGAGATTAAGCAATCTCTCGAGGATATGGTTTCCATGCGCAGGGCCGCACTCAAATCCGGAAACCGGGCACTCGGATTTCCGTCCATCACTTTTCCCTGTGAAATGGCATCCAACCTCGATATGGAGACATTGATCGCCGGCATGCATATCGCAAAATATGGCGGCGTCGTTGTGCTTTCCGATTTTACCGGCGAATCCCTTTTCCCGTTGCTGCTGGAACGTCTTAATATTTACACGGATCCTCAACGCCCCATGACGGTAACCGAGGGGATTTATGAAGTCGGAAATCCGGATGAGAACTCCCCCATTCTGATCACCACCAACTTTGCGCTGAGCTATTTTATCGTTTCCGGGGAAATCGAGGGAAGCAAGGTACCATCCTGGTTGCTGATAAAGGATTCCGAAGGGCTCTCCGTCATGACGGCCTGGGCTGCCGGCAAATTCTCCGGCGATGATGTGGGTGTGTTCGTTAAGAAGAGCGGCATCGAAGATAAGGTCAAGCACAAAGAATTGATCATACCCGGTTATGCTGCTGCCATTGCGGGTGATGTTGAAGAAGAACTGCCGGGCTGGACCATTACGGTGGGCCCCAGAGAAGCAGCCCATATCCCGGCCTTCCTAAAGTCAAAATAATCGGAAAGGCCACCAAAGCTCAATAATAAGGGAGGGATTATGTTATTAATCGGTGAAAGCTTAAACGTTATATCAAAAAAGATCGGCAAGGCTTACAAGGAACGCGATCCCAAGCCGATCCAGGAAGAAGCCCTTTTTCAAAAAGAAAAGGGAATGGACTTTATCGACATCAACCTGGGTCCGGCCAAAAAAGACGGACATGAATTGATGCCGTGGGTGGTTGAAACCGTTCAGGAAGTGGTGGACGATGTTCCGCTGGTTTTGGATACATCCAATATCGATGCCATTGAAGCCGCACTGAAAGTCTGCAAGATGACTCCCCTCATCAATTCCATCATGTGCCGCCCGGAACGGTATGAACGAATGATTCCTCTGGCAGCCGAGTCCGGAGCGGATTTCATCGCTCTCATGTGGGGGCCTGAGGGACTTCCCCGGGATGAAAACGAACGGGCCGCGCTTTGTGTGGAATTGATTTATACTGCCAACGAAGCCGGAATCGAAAATGAAAAAATCTGGGTCGACGGCATCGTGACTCCTGTAAACATTCAGCAGCCGCAATTGATCAGCCTGATGGAGTTTCAAGGTATGCTTCAGGACATGGCCCCAGGTGTCAAGAGCACCTGCGGTTTGTCCAATATATCCAACGGGCCGCCGGTCAATCTGCGCGGGATTCTGAACCAGACCTATATGATCATGCTAGAAAAATACGGCATGGCTTCCGTGATTGCCGATCCTGAAGATGACATGCTCATCGATATCGCCAAGGGGAACCGCCAGGACATCGTCGATCTCGTCCATTCGGTTATGGACGGAGAACAGCCGGATATGGGTAGTCTTTCAAAGGAAATGCAGGATTTTGTGAAAACCGTAAATGTTATTCTGGGCAAGACCCTCTATTCGGATTCATGGCTTGAAATTTAAGGCCTGATCGCGCATTGTGTGAAAATGAAAAGCCCTTCTCATATACGAGCGGGGTTTTTTTACTTGGAACATACCCATGGCCCGGGTGGACGATTATATTGAAGCGCAGAAAATTGCTGTAGAAACCTTAAAACAGCAGCCGCTTACCGACATTATCCGGCGTTCCGGATTCGAACCCGACGATGACGATTCTATATCGATTCGGATTCCGTTTCTTGACCGCAACTATCGAGTCGACTATCCGCAGTTCGCGTTCAACGATGCAGATAATGAAACCGCCGAGGTTCCTATCCAGGAACAGGTTTTAATCCTCCATTACCTCTTGGGGGCCACCCCGTCTCCTCAGTCCGGAGACTGGGTGCCCTACCGGGAAATTCCGGGGGCATCTTTATACCATAGCGTGTTTGTCAAAAGGGCTGCGGATCCGCTAAAAAAGGTGTTCGGACAGAATATTTCAGGATTTACCAATACGTCATCCATTCTCAACGGCAGATCCGTCGATTTTGGAGATGCCGCCTTTGAATTTTTACTTTTCCCAAGAGTCCCCATTCAGCTTATTCTCCATGAGGGAGATGAAGAGTTTCCGCCTGAGGCAAATATCCTATTCGATAAATCCATTTCCCGGTATCTCTCACCCGAAGATGTTGCGTGGCTGGCCGGTATGCTGGTGTACCGGCTGATTGCTCTCTCCCACTCCTGATGGCTTCGGAACCGATGGTTTCAGGTTTCGGTGTTCAGTGTTCAGCTAAGCCTCCACCTCATTTAACTTGAATGTCATTGTAAATACACTATATTTTTAGTATCAATATTCAATATTCAATTTTCAATCGGATCCTGGGGAGTCTCCGATGATTCAGTCGAAAGCGCTTGAAGTGAATCTGGCCACATCCAGGGTCGATGTGAATATCGACCCGAAGTATCATGTGCTTCAGGAGGTCATGTCCGGTTATTACGGTTTGCTGGAAACCCTCAACATATTTCTAAAGGAACTCTCTCACCCATACAAGAATTGGCAGTTCATCATCAAGGAAGCCAGAGGTTATTCGCTCAATCATTTCCATCTGTTAAAAAGCCATAACCAGGGCCCGGAAGCGGCAGATCTCTATGTGGGTATCTTTATCGATGCCATCCATGCCACCCATGATCGGTCCGTTAAAACCGATGCGGTGGACAATCTTATGTTATTCCTGCAAAAAATAATTAAAGAGACCGGATCGGATATTCCCCGCTTCCTGCCCATATTAGATTCAACTTTTGATAGGATTCGCCGGATCGGTGAAGAAGATTTTTTCTTATTCCTCAAGAGTTATTATCAGATCAAAAAACTGGCAGAGCTGATGGCATCAAATCAATCCCTTTCCGACTCCGATTATGAATCCATCAACCGGCTGCTGCGTAAATACTATCTTCAAACCTGTCAATACTGGTTGAACG